>CAZTOV010000025.1:0-24337 GCA_964615175.1 uncultured Burkholderiales bacterium | reverse complement strand
GTCCCTCGCTCATGTGGGCGCAGCGTAACCGTCGGCGTCGGGACCTCCACCAGCCACGGGCGTGACGTGCGGCACCCGGGACGCCCGGCGTGCCACAACGGTTTGCGGCGCCTCTCCGGCGCCGCCCACGCTGTGCAGCCATGGACCTCGACCACGTCGCCCTGGCGTTCCACGACGTCACCCGCGCCCTTCACACCTTCGTGGGCGACCTCGGGGCCGTGGTCCTCGACGGCGGGCAGGCCGTGGGGTTCCGCATCGTGCAGGTGCGGGCGGGGCGCCCACCCCATCTCGAAGACCCCGGTGAGGGAATGACCGTGGAGCTGATCGAACCGTGGGCCCAGAACCGGTTCGACTTCCTGGTCCGGTTCCTGGAACGCAACGGTGAGGGACCTCACCACCTCACGTTCAAGAGCGCCGATCTCCGAGCCCAGATCGAGCGAATGGACGCCGCCGGCTTCGCTCCCGTACGCACGCAACTCACCAACCCCTGGTGGCGGGAGGCCTTCTTCCACCCCAAGGACACCTTCGGCACCGTGATCCAGGTGGCCGAGGCGACCTTCGACCCGTCGCTCGTGCGAGAGCACGAGGAACCGAGTGGCGACTTCGGATCGGTGGAGTGGTGGCCCGAGCCGCCGCCCCGAGGCGAGCCGCGCATGACGCTCCGGCGGGTGGTCCTGCGAGTTCCGGACCTGAACGATGCCGTCGGGTTCTTCGGAGGGGTCCTGGACGGGGACGTCGAGCGCAGCGGTGACACCGCCGACGTCTCCTGGCCCGGTGGTGGGTGTCTCCGGTTGGAGCAGCGCCCCGATCAGGCGCCCGGGATCGATCGCCTCGACGGAGAACGCGACGGCGACCCGGACGAAGTGCGCCTCGGGTCGGCGCGCATCGTCATCGATGCGTCGGCAGGGACCGGCTGAGCGGGACGATCAGTCGTCGCGACGGGTCCGCCGCGCCCGGATGAACGTCCAGCTGCGCTCCAAAATGGCTCCCGCGATGAGCGAGACCACGATCACCCACACCAGCGGGATCTGGGCGTCGCCCACCAGGTACTCCACCTCGACGTCGTCGCGGTTGGCGACGCCGAGCAGCACCATCAGGACCGCTACGACGAGGAAGACGACGAGGCGAACCGGAACCTGCCGGCTCTCACTCTGCTCGGGCTGATCCTGGCCGTCGTGCGGGCTCATGGGCTCCATTATGACGCCGCCGCCCGGTCGCCGGTGCGAGTGACGATCTCGACGAGCGCGTCACGCACGGCGCGGTCGGCAAGCGAGAGGTACGAGCCCTCCACGCTCACGAGCGCGAGCCGACGCGGCGGCATGTCGGCGATGGGCACGTCGCGCACCGCGGGAACGTCACGCGGCGTCGCCGTCTGCGGCAGGATCGACACGCCCTGACCGGACGCCACCAGGTCGTTGATGAGACGCACCCCCTCGACCTCGATCGGCACCCGAAGGCTCACGCCTTCGGCCGCGGCGAACTCCTCGACCTCCTCCCGGAGCGGGTTGCCGCGCGGCGGGAGGATCAAACGCCGCTCGGCCAACTCGCGGAGCGGCACGGGCTCGTCGCGGAACCGGATCTCCTTGCGCACCACGGCCACGAGGGCCTCGTCGCGCAGGTGTTCGACGGCGAGTCGGGGGTCGCTCACGGGCTCGGTCACGACGGCCATCGCCAGCTCGGCGGACGCCACCTCTTCGACCAGACGCTCCGACGCCCCTTCGGTGACACGGAGTCGCACGCCGGGCGCCCGCTCCTCGAGGTCGCCGAGCAGCTCCGGGATGAGCCAGCGGCTGGCCGTCCCGACAACCCCGAGATTCGACTGGCCCGCCTCCAGACCTCGCAGCATCGAGACGTCGGCGAGGAGCGCGTCGACCTCGGCCCGGATGCGCCGGGCCCGCTCGAGGACCACGGCACCGAACTCGGTGGGTGCCGCCCCGCGCCGGCTGCGGATGAGGAGCGGCGCGTCGAGGTCGCGCTCGAGCTGCTTGAGCTGCTCCGAAACGTTCGACTGCACAGTGTGCAGGCGGTCGGCGGCGGCGGTGAAGGACCCGGTCTCGGCGATGGCGATGAGGACGTCGAGGTGACGCAGTTCCATGCTGGGGCTCCCCGGTCTCGGTCACGCTCCGGCGTGACATCGGTCACCGTGTGCGGTCGCCGGCACCCGCAGCCCGCCGGTGCCACTGCTCGCGACAGACAGCATATCGTTAACTCCGATGGATTCTATCGGAATTAACTGTTGGACAGATTGATAGGTGCGTGCTTGCATGAGGCAGCAACGGGCCGGGGTATCCCGAGGGGCGCCACTCCCCCGCGAGCCCCAGGCCACCGGAATCAGCCAGTTTCGACGGAGGTAGGCCGGGTGCAGACCATCACACAGGAACTCGACATCGACTCGACGGCCTGGATGGTCGACGCGGCATGCGTGGGCCAGACGGGGCTCTTCTTCCCCCCGCCGGGTGAGCGCCCCGAGGCGCGAGAGATCCGCGAAGGCAAGGCCCGGGCACTGTGCGCCGGGTGCGTCGTCCTCAGCGAGTGTCGCGAGTACGCCCGCGAAAACCGTGAGTACGGGTTCTGGGGCGGCGAGTCCGAAGAGGAGCGTGCGGCGGCCGGATTCCGGGTCGACATGCCCGTCGGGCGCGTCGCTCGTTACCCACGGGGTGACGGCAAGCCGGTCAAGCCCCGTGGCGAGAAAATCGCCTGACGCCGGCGTTTCCTCCAACCTCTCCTTCCCCGCTCGTCGGCGGGGCATCGTCCTCGCCTCGCTCGGACTGATCGTCGTCCTCACGTCGGCACGTCCCGCCCTCGCTGATCAGGGCGTCGTGCTCCGCGACATCGCCTATCAACCCGCCGATGTCACGATCACGGTCGGCGACACCGTCACCTGGGAACACCGCGACGGGAACACCCCGCACACCGTCACCTCCACCAGCGGACCCGAGTCGTTCGATTCCAACGCCACGTGCACCGCGCCCAACCCGGTCACGTGCATGACCGAGGGCGACACCTTCGAGCACACGTTCGACGAGGCCGGCACCTACGAGTACCACTGCAAGATCCACGAGCAGATGACCGGCACGGTGGTGGTGGAGGCCGACGACGACACCACGACGTCGTCGAGCACCACCACGACCACGACCCCCGTCACCACGACGACGGCTCCTCCCGATACGACCGCACCGGCGAACCCGGCCCCGGCGATCGACGATCAGCAGACGACCACGTCCGAGGCCGTCGACGACGAAGCCGCCGCCTCGGACACCGAGGGCAACGGAGGCGGGGGCGCCGGAGGACTGGCCGTGATCCTGCTCACCCTCATCGGCGTGGCCGCCTTCCTCGTCTGGCGCTTCCGGCCCAAGCCGGCGATCCTCGTCGAGGATGACTGAGCGTCACCCCTCGCGCGTGAAGAGGCGGACGGCGAGGGCCATCATGGCGCTGCCCAGCACGAGCACCACCAGCACCTCGAACCAGATCGGCAGGACCTCGCCGCCGATGGTGAGCGCCACCTCGTCGCCCAGCAGCACCCTCCGCACCGGGTCGACGCCGTAGGTCACCGGGTTGAAGCGGGTGAGCGTGTTGAGCCACGTGGGCAGCCCGTTGAGAGGAAACAGTGCCCCCGAGAGGAACAGCATCGGGTTCACGACCAGGCCCATCACCACCTGGAAGCTCTCGATCCGCTGCATCCGGCTCGACACCACGATCCCGAACGACACGATCGAGAACGCCAGCAGCATGAGCAGGCCGAGCAGCTGGAGCAGTTGGACCGGCCCGAGGTCGACGCCCACGATCGGCGCCGCCAGCAGGAGGATGGCGCCCTGGGCCACGGCCTGGGAGCCGCCGCCGAGCGCCTTGCCGAGCACGAGTGCGGTGCGCGACACCGGCGCCACGAGCATCTCCCGGAGGAACCCGAACTCGCGGTCCCACACGATCGAGATGGCCGAGAACATCGCCGAGAACAACAGCGACATCACCAGCACGCCCGGGAAGAGGAACTCCTGGTAGGTGGCACCGGGGATCCCCCGGTCGCCGATCACCGGTCCCAGGCCGACGCCGAGGATGAACAGGAAGAGCACCGGCTGGGCGAGTCCGGTGATGATGCGGGTGCGGGAGCGGAAGAGGCGGATCATCTCCCGCCGCCACACCATGGCGATGGTGAACAGGTTGCGGGTGAGCCGGCTTCGTTGCGGGATGTCGGTGCCGAGGACGTCGTCGACGAGCGCGGCGGCTTGCGTGCTCATCGCTTCCTGAACCCCCGCACCATGGGGTTCATCCGGAACTGGTCGACCGCGCTCGAGTCGGCGTCGCGGATGGCGTGCCCCGTGTACTTGATGAAGACATCGTCGAGGGTGGGACGGCGCACGCTGACGCTGAAGATCCCGTGGGCGTGCTCGAAGAGGCGGGGCACGAACTTCTCGCCCTCGGTGACCGAGAAGCGGAGGCCGTCGCCGACCTGCTCGCCGTCCACGTCGAGTGCCTGCTTGACCTGACGGAGGACCTCGGCGGGGTCCTCGGCGCTCACCTCCACCGTGTCGGCGCCTACCGACGCCTTGAGGGTGGTCGGCGTGTCGATGGCCACGATGCGTCCGTGGTCGATGATGGCGATGCGGTCGCAGCGCTCGGCCTCGTCCATGGCGTGGGTGGTGAGGAACATGGTGGTCTGCTCGCGTCGGCGCAGCGTCTCGACGTAGTCCCAGATGTGGGCGCGTGTCTGGGGGTCGAGCCCGATGGTGGGCTCGTCGAGAAAGAGCACCCGAGGAGCGTGGAGAAGACCCCGCGCGATCTCGAGGCGACGTTTCATGCCGCCGGAGTAGTTCTGCACGCGGTGGTCGGCTCGGTCGGTGAGGCCCACCATCTCGAGGAGCGGCTGCATGCGGCGGTTGACCTCGGCTTCCGGGACGCCGTAGAGCACACCGTGGAAGCGCAGGTTCTCGGCGCCGGTCAACAGGTCGTCGAGCGTGGTCTCCTGGAAGACGAGGCCAATGCTCCGCCGGACCGCGTCGGGATCCTCGACGACGTCGTGGCCGGCCACCCGGGCCCGGCCCTCGGTGGGTTCGAGCAGCGTGCAGAGCATCGAGATGGTGGTGGTCTTGCCCGCTCCGTTGGGGCCGAGGAACCCGAACAACTCTCCGGGTTCGACCTCGAACGACACGCCGTCGACCGCGGTGAAGGCGCCAAAACGCCGGACGAGGGCCTCGACCTCGACGGCAGGTGACGCGGAGTAGGTCGCGGTCGAGGCGGGCATCGCTTCATCGTGGAAGGCACTTGACCCACCGGTCAAGTTTTGGCTCCGGCCACCGTGCGCGTACGCTCCCGCCCAACATGACTGACACGCCTGCCCCCGACTCCGCCGAAAACGCCGACCCGCCTGACGCGCCGCCGGGCGTCGACCTCGAGATCCTCCGAGGCTGGTTCGCCGAACACGTCGAGGGTGCCGACGGTTCGCCGCTGCGCGCCGAGGTGATCTCCGGCGGCCGGTCGAACCTCACGTACGTGATCACCGACGGCGAGCGGGAGTGGGTCCTGCGCCGACCGCCGCTGGGGCACGTGCTCCCCACGGCTCACGACATGAACCGTGAGTTCACGGTGATCAACGCCCTCCAGGACACGCCGGTGCCGGTGCCGAAGACGTACGCGTTCGGCGGCGACGAAGCCGTGCTGGGGGCCGACTTCTACGTGATGGAGCGGGTCCACGGGGTCATTCCCAGGACGGCCGAGGAGATCGAGGCGATCTCGGAGGACGACGCCGGCCGGTGCTCGCAGGCACTCGCCGAGGTCCTGGCCGCCATCCACTCGGTCGACCACGAGGCCGTGGGGCTGGCCGACTTCGGGCGCCCCGACGGCTACCTGGAACGTCAGGTCGAGCGCTGGGCCAAGCAGTGGGAAGGGAACAAGACCCGCGAGCTCGACGAGATCGACGAACTGACGCGGCGGCTCCGGGCCGCGGTGCCGACCTCCGGCGATTCGGGGATCGTGCACGGCGACTACCGGCTCGACAACACGATGCTGGCGCCCGACGACGACGGGACGATCGTGGCGGTCCTCGACTGGGAGATGTCGACGCTCGGGGATCCGCTCGCCGACCTGGGCCTCCTCCTCGTGTACTGGGGCGGCCCGGGAGCATCGATGCTCCCCACGACCCAGGCCCTCGCGAACCACCCCGGCTTCTACGACAGCGACCGGCTGGTCGACGCCTACGCGCGGGCGTCGGGCCGATCGGTCGACGACCTCGACTTCTACGTGGTGCTCGCCTACTACAAGCTCGCCATCATCCTCGAGGGGATCCACGCCCGGTACCTCAAGGGGAAGACGGTCGGCGAGGGCTTCGAAGGCATCGGCGAGGGCGTTCCGTTCCTCGCCGGGGCGGCCCTCGACGTGGCATCGAAGTCGTCGGTGCCCGGCCTCTCCGGGTGATCCGCTCGTGAGTGCTGCTGCCACCCGGCGGCTCCTCGTCGTCGCCGGAGGTGCAGGTGGGGCAGCCGTGCGCATCGCCGTCGACGACGGGTTCGACGCCGGCGCGGCCGAGTGGCCGTGGGGCACGTTCGTGGTGAACATCGTCGGGGCGTTGCTGCTCGGATATCTGGTCGCCCGCATCCTCGTGGCGGGCCACCCGGAGTCACTTGGGCTCCCCCTCCTCGGCACCGGGTTCCTCGGCGCCCTCACCACCTTTTCGACGTTCTCGCTCGAGATCTATCTGCTCGGCGACGGTGGTCGAGCCGGCATGGCCGTGCTCTACGCGACGGTGACGATCGTGGGTGGGCTGGCAGCCGCGCTCGGGGGCACCGCCCTGGCGAGAGGACTCGAATGATCACCGCGTGGGCGATCGTGGCGGGCGGCCTCGGCGCACTCGCCCGCTACGAGCTGGCCGGCGTCGTGCAGACCCGCAGCGGCTCCACGTTCCCGTGGGGCACGGCGGCGGTGAACCTCCTCGGCGCGGTGGCACTCGGCGTGTTGGTGGGCCTCGCCGCCGACGGTGTCGTCGGCACCGACGAGGTACGCATCGCGGGGGCCGGGTTTCTGGGGGCGTTCACCACGTTCTCGACCTGGATGGTGGAATCGCTCGAACTGGGACGACGCGACGTGCGATCCGCCGCCCGCGACCTCGGCCTCAACGTCGGTGGGATGCTGGTGGCCGGCGTCGCCGCCGCCGGCGCGGCCTACGGTCTCGCGAACGGCCTGTGAAGGAGCGCTGATCTGTCATGCCCCGACTGCTGATCGTGCACCACACTCCGTCACCCGCGACCCATTCGATGCTCGATGCGGTGCGCGACGGCGCCGGAAGCGACGAGATCGAGGACGTCGAGGTCGTGGCGCGGGCGGCGCTGGCCGCCACCGCCGTCGATGTGCTCGAGGCCGACGGCTACCTGCTGGGGACACCCGCCAACCTCGGGTACGTGTCGGGCGCGCTCAAGCACTTCTTCGACACCATCTACTACCCGTGCCTCGAAGACACCCCGCGCCGACCCTACGGACTCTTCGTGCACGGCAACGAGGACACCGCGGGCGCCGTCGCCGCGGTGGAGAAGATCACCACGGGGTTGAAGTGGGAACTCGCGCAGCAGCCGGTCGAGGTGATGGGCCAACCGGGTCGTGACGATCTCGACGCCTGCTGGGAGCTGGGAGCCGCCGTGGCCGCCGGCCTGACGCTGGACGGCTGACCGGATTCCGCTCAGCCCTCGGTGAAGTCGACCGCTTCGGCGGCGGCGGCGCGCCGGAGTGCGCCCGGGTCGACGGCGAAGGTGGCGTCGGGGGCACCCGCCGCCGCCCACACCTCGTCGAATCCGAGCAGGTCGGGGCCGATCAGCACCCGGAGGGTGCGGGCGTGGCCGAGCGGCGGCGTGCCACCGATGGAGAAGCCGGTGGCATCGCGGGCTTCGGCGGCAGTGGCCTGGCGGACATCGTCCACCCCGACGGCTGCCCCGAGTTTGGCGGTGTCGACGCGGTTCGCCCCCGAAGTCAGGGCGACGACGGGATCGTCGCCGGCGACGAAGACGAGCGATTTGACGATCTGGGCGACGTCGCACCCCACGGCCCGAGCGGCGTCGGCCGCGGTGCGCGTGCCCTCCGGCCAGCGACGGACCTCGATGTCGAGACCGCGCTCGCGCGCCGCGAGTCGGAATCGTTCGGTGGCATCGTTCATGGCGCCGTCAGCTTCGTCGCCGGTGGTCGACGCGTGCGCGTCGGAGCTCGCCCAGGGTCAAGCACACGGCGGTGACCACGACCGCCGCCGCCACGATCAACAGACCCATTCGGACCACCTGCCCGTCTCGGTGACTCCCCTCACGTTATGCCAGGGCGGCTGCATGCCTGAACGACCGCCGAGTCGAGGTGGCAGGATCCTCACCATGACCTCCAAGAACGACCTGGCCGACCGATCTCCCCGGGAAGTCCTCGACGACCATCTGGCCTTGGCCGCGGCGGGCGACTGGACGACGGACCTGGAACGAAACGTCAGCGACGACATCGTGGTCCTGACCGGGTTCGGCGTGTTCGAGGGACGCGAGCAGGTCCGCGTCCTCGCCGACCTGCTCGACGCCCAGCTCCCCGGCGTGCGGTTCGAGTACACGACGGTCGTGGTGCGGGGTGAGGTGGCGTTCCTCGAGTGGACGGCCGACGCCGACGGCGCTCGGGTGCGTGACGGCGCCGACAGCTTCGTGATCCGCGACGGTCGCATCGTCGCCCAGACCATCCACTACACGATCGAGCCCGCACCGGGCGGGTGAGATCCAACGGGTTTCGGGCTACGGGCTTCGGGCGTTCGGGCTTCGGGCGTTCGGGCTTCCGCCGACGCCGATGCGCTCGAGCGGGCATCATGTCCGGGCCGGTGTATCTACACGCACGGAGGTACGAGCATGTCCGACGAGGTCTACACACTCGGAGTCTGGCGAGTGAAGGACGGGAAGCAGAGCGAATTCGTGGAGGCGTGGAAGGCGCTCGGCGACTACTTCAAGAGCCTGGACAACCCGCCCGGTGAGGGAACGCTGGTGCAGAGCATCGACGAACCGCACCTCTTCTACTCCTTCGGACCGTGGCGCTCGCTCGACGACATCGAGGCGATGCGAAGTCGGCCCGAGACGCCGGAGGAGATCGGCAAGCTCATGGACCTCTGCGAAGAAGGCCGTCCCGGTACGTTCCGGGTCGTCGCCACCGGCTGACGCCAGGCCGACGGCCTCGCCGTCGTTGGCGGTCGTACCCGAGCAGGGCTCTCCGATCGGCATGACCTTGACCTTCCAGCCGCTGGAGACCTTACGGTCACGTCATGCCTGACGACGGGTCTCCCGGCCAACTCGTCCGGTACGGCGCGTGGGTAGCGGCCGCGGTCGCACTCGGCCTGGCCGGTTACGCCGGGTACGTCGTGTACCCGCGCTTCGACTTCCCCGCGGGCGCCGGTGCCGGGCTGCTGGTCCTGGCTGCGGCCGCGGGCCTGGCGTCGTTCTTCTCCCCGTGTTCGTTCCCGCTGCTCGTGTCGATCCTCGCCCGGCCCCTGACCGCCGACGTCGGCGGCCACCGGCGACCGTTCGGGCGTGCCGTCGCCTTCGCCGGAGCGCTCTCGCTCGGAGCTGCTGCGTTCCTGGCCGTGACCGGCGGCATCCTGGCCGTCGGCGCCGGTTCTCTCGTCGAAAACGTGACCTTCACGAGCACGACCGGGCGCGTCCTGCGGATCGTCGTGGGTGCCGCGCTCATCGTCTTCGGACTCGTGCAGACCAACCGGCTCCGCGTCGACCTGCGCCGATTCGAACCCGCGCTCCACGGAATCCTGAAACGTCAGGCCGGGCTGCGCCGGCGACGGCCGCTCCTCGGTTTCGTGCTCTTCGGGTTCGTGTATCTCCTCGCCGGATTCGGCTGAACCGGTCCGATCCTGGCCGGTCTGGCCAGCCAAGCGCTCACCGCAGGGGGCACGGCCGCAGCCGCGGTCAGTTTCGCCGTCGCCGCGCTCGCCATCGTCGTGCTCATGTTCACCCTCGCCCTTCTGCTCGCCGGAGCCCGCGAGCGCCTCGTCGAAACGATCCAGCAAGGCGCCCCGACCATGAAGCGCTGGGGTGGCAGGATCCTGCTCGCCGTCGGGGCGTGGTTCATCGCGCTCGGCCTCTTCGCCGAGTTCTTCGCCGAGATCTTCCCCGTCTGAGCAGGCAGCCCGTCCGAGCAAGCAGAAGGCGTGCCGCCGCTGCCTCCGGACGCCGGGAACCCGCGACCGGTCACGGTGTCAGCACCGACCTGCCGCCGCGGTCGATCAGAGCACCGGCTGCGGACCGGTCAGTTGAGCCGCGCCCGCAGGACGCGGGCCTGGCGCTGGGCCTCCTCGGCTTCGTCGCCCGGAAGGTCTTCGAGCAGCGACTCCAACTCCGTGACCGCGCGACCGATCCGACCGGTCTGGCCGAGCATGGCGGCGATGTGGTGCCGTTCGTCGGCGCCGAGATGGGGGAAGGCGAGCTGCAGCTCGAGCACCCACGACAAGCCGGTCAGGTCGCCCCGGGAGGCGAACGCACCCCGCAGGTTGTTGAGCATCCGCAGCAGGATCGACCGCGTGTCGACGACCTCGAGGAACTCGTCGCGCCACGACAGGCCGGCGCCGTGGAGCTGTTCGAACATCGCCCGGCAGTCCGGCATACCGATGACCCGCCCACCGGTGAACGGGTCGAGGTAGAGGCCAGGATCATCGAGATGACGGACCAGGAAATGGCCCGGCATCCCGACCCCGCCGAGGTGCACTCCCACCCGCCGGCCCACCTCGAGCGTCAGGACACTCAGGGTGATGGGGATACCGAGGCGCCGGTCGAGTACCGAGTCGAGGAAGCTGTTCGCGGGATCCTGGTAGTCGTCGGAATTACCTCGGAACCCCTGCTCCTCGAAGAGATAGGCCCGCAGATCGTCGAGGGTGGCGCCCGGACAACCCCGTGCGAGATCGTCGATTCGTCCGATCTGGGCGGAGACGTCGAGATCCGGGTGGGCGTGAGCGGCAATGAGGAAGGCACCCTCGTCGAGCCGGACCTCTCCGGTCGACACGACTTCGTTGAAGCGAAGGGTCGCGTCCACGAATCGACCGTACTGCGCCGTCCCCGCTTCACCGAACAACCCGCCCCCCGAACGACCCGCACCGGATCGATACCATCGCCGCGCATGGACTCATCCTCGCAACGCGAGCTCTCGACCACGGCCCGACGGCTCCGCGACCTCGTCGAACCTCTGGCGGCCGGCGTCTACTTCGCCCCTGAGGCTCTCGAACGGTACAAGGCGCTCGGCCTCTCCTACCTCCCCGGATACTTCTGCAGTCGCAGCGCCTGCATGGGCAAGGTCGCCCCTCCCGTCGTCACCGGCACCTTCGGCGTCTTCGAACCGCGCCTGGTCGAACGCGCCGTGGAAGAGGGTTGGAGCAAGACCGAGCCCGAGCCGATCCTCGAGGCGCGCCTCGCCGGCGCCGTCGACCAGCTCCAGCGACTGATCGGCGATCCCGACGACGACACCCGATGGGCCACCGGGATCCTCCGCGGACTCACCGACGGGCTCTCGACCGCGGGGCGTCCGCTCTTCGCCGGGCTCACGTCACTCCCCTGGCCCGACGACGGCGGATGGGGTGACCTGTGGCGGGCAACCGACCTGGTGCGCGAGCACCGGGGCGACGCCCACACCGCCGCGTGGATTCGCCACGTGAAGCCGGTCGAGATCACGCTCCTCACCGAGAGGTGGTGGGGCATCCCGCTCGGGAGCTACGTCACCACCCGGGGCTACGGCGAAGACGCCATCGAACAAGGCAAGGCGGCGCTCGCAGAGCGTGGCCTGCTCGACGGTGACGAGCTGACTCCCGACGGCGAGGCACTCCGGGAACAGATCGAGGTCGAGACCGACGAGGCGGTGCAGGACGTCGTCGTGCGCCTCGACACGCTGACCGGAGGGCAGGCAGACGAGCTGTTCGCCGTCCTCGAACCGTGGAGCAAGGCGGTGGTGGCCGGCGGCGGTTACCCCGTCGACCCCGCGAGCCTCACGCGGTACCCGTCGTGACCGGGCTGACCTGGGACGAACGCCCCGAACTCTCCCGGCCGGTCCTGCTCGCCGCCTTCGAGGGCTGGAACGACGCGGCCGAGTCGGCCACCAGCGCCACCGAGTGGCTGCGTCACCGCTGGGATGGGCGCCGCTGCGCGCGGATCGACGCCCAGGAGTACTTCGACTTCCAGTCGATCCGTCCCCAACTCGTCCTCACCGACGGTGTGACGAAGGAGCTGCGCTGGCCGGCCAACGAGTTCTTCGCCGCCTCCGCCACGACGGGAGTGCACGACGCGGTGCTGCTGACCGGCACCGAACCCAGCTTTCGCTGGCGTGACTTCTGCGACGAGATCCTCGAAGTCATCGAGAGCACCGGCTGCGAGATGGTGGTCACCCTCGGCGCCCTGCTCGCCGACGTGCCCCACACCCGGCCGGTCCGCATCACCGGAACCGCCGGCGACGACGAACTGGCCCGGACCCTCGGCCTCGAACACAACCGCTACGAGGGGCCCACCGGCATCGTCGGCGTGCTCCACGACACGTGTCGGCGTCGAGAGATCCCCTCGGTCTCGCTGTGGGCGCCCGTCCCCCACTACGTCGCCAACCCGCCCAACCCGGTGGCGACGCTCGCGCTCCTCGATTCGGTGAGCCGTCTTCTCGGATCGCCCACCAACACCGAGGAACTGCGAGCGGCCGCCGATGCGTGGGTCGCGAAGGTCGACGAGGCCGTCGCCGACGACGACGAGACCGAGACCTACGTGCGCGAACTGGAGCGACGCTACGACGAGGCCCTGCGGGAAGAGGACCTCCCCTCGGGTGAGGACCTGGCGGTGCAGATCGAGAATTTCCTGGCCGACGAGGACGACGAGAACCCCGGAGACGACTGACCCGGGCTTCGACGAGAGGGTTCAGCCGACGACGTCGCGCACGACGGCGTCCCACATCTCGGTGGTGAGCCGCAGCGACTCCACGTCGACCCGCTCGTTGTCGCCGTGGAACATCGACGCGAACTCGTCGAAGCCGATGCGGTCGCTGAAGAGGCCGAAGCCGTAGGAGGGGATCCCGCGGCGGCGGAAGAAGCGGGCGTCGGTGCCGCCGACCGTGAGGAACGGGACGTTCATGGACCCGGGCGTGACGGCCTCGGTGACCCGCTGGAGCGTGTCCCACAAGGGCGTCTCGACCGGCGATTGGGTGGCGAGGTCCTCGACCTCGATGTCGATCTCGACGTCGTCACGGAGATCGTCGCCGATGGCGTCGTCGAGCATCGCCACGATCTCGTCGTGGGTCTGGCCGGGCAGCGTGCGGATGTCGACGCTGATCGTCACCCGGTCGGGGATCACGTTGTGTTTCACACCCCCATGCGCCATCGTCGGCGTGAACGTGGTGTGGGTGCAGGCATGCGCCTGGCGGGCGAGCCCCAGCATCGGCAGGGTCTCGACCATCTCGTGGAAGCCCTCGGGATCGAGGAAGGGAGCGGCCAGCTCGTCGGGGAACCCCATGCCCTCGACGAACGCTCGCCAGATGTCGTGGATCTGGGTCTCGGGCCGATACTCGCTGACCCGGCGCACCACTTCGGCCGCCTTGATCAACGCGTTGTCGGTGCGCAGCGGCTGGGACCCGTGCCCCGGCGTGCCCTTCACCGTGAGATGACACCAGAACAGACCCTTCTCACCCACGATCACCGGGCGCTTCACACCCGCGGGGGTGCGCATGGGCATCCCACCCGACTCGGTGATCACGTAGTCGGCGCCCACCGCGTCCCATGCATGCTCGGTGAGCCACTCGGCGCCGTGGGTGCCGGCGGCCTCCTCGTCGGCCACCGCCAGGTAGACGAGGCTGCCCCGGGGGCGGAAACCCTGGTCGGCCAACTGCTTGGCCGACACCGCCATCGATGCGGTGAGGTTGAGCATGTCGACGGCGCCGCGCCCCCAGACCTCTCCGTCGATCAGTTCACCGCCGAACGGGTCGTGGTCCCAGTTCTCCTCGGTCACCGGCACCACGTCGGTGTGGCCCATCAGGAGCAGCGTCGGCGCGTCGGGGTCGCTCCCCTCGAGGCGGGCGACGAGGCTCCCCCGCCCGGACATGGGTTCGTAGCGCTCGAGATCGAGGCCGCTGCCCTCGAGGTAGCCCTCGAGGAGGTCGGCGCTCTTGGACTCGAGACCCGACTCGGGACGCCCGTCGTTGACGCAGGCGTTGCGGATCATCGCCTGCAACAGCTCGGTGACCTCACCGGTGAGCGCGTCCATGGATGCGACGGTACCGGTCGCGCGAGGCTTCGGCACACCCATGGGATTCACCGATCTCGCCATCGTCGCCGCGTTCGTCGCCCTGTACGGACTGGTGTCAGGACGGCTGGCCACCGTCGCGATCACGCCGCCGCTGGTGTTCATGGCCTTCGGGCTCGCCGTCGGGCCGGAGGCGCTCGACCTGGTGGCGCTCGACGTCGACGAAGAGTTCGTCAAGGTGCTGAGCGAGCTCGCGCTGGTGTTGGTGTTGTTCACCGACGCCGCTCGCATCGATCTGCGCGTGCTCCGAGCCGAGCACAACGTGCCGATCCGGCTCCTCGGCATCGGCCTCCCACTCGTGGTCGGCGCCGGGGCCGGCCTGGCGATGGTGCTCCTGCCCGGGATCGGCGGTTGGGAGGCCGCCGTGCTCGGTGCCGCTCTCGCCGCCACCGATGCCGCCCTCAGCCAGGTCGTCGTGTCGAGCCGGCTGGTGCCGGTGCGGGTCCGGCAGGCAATCAACATCGAGAGCGGACTCAACGACGGGATCGCGCTCCCGCTCCTGACCGTCTTCATCGCTCTCGCCGCCGGTGAAGGGTTCGACGCCGGGAGTTTCGTCGCCGAGCAGCTCGGCTACGGGCTGATCGCCGGCGCCGCCATCGGCACGGTCGGCGGATTCGCGGTGCGGCGGGCGTCGGCGACCGGTTGGATGAGCCCCCGATTCCAGCAGTTGGCGACGCTGGGACTGGCGCTGGCGGCGTTCGGGACGGCGAGTGCCGTCGACGGCAACGGCTTCATCGCCGCCTTCGTCGCCGGGGGCGCGTTCGGGTACGCGGCGCGTGAGGAGTGCGGCGGTGTCTACGCCTTCGCGGAGGAAGAAGGGCAACTGCTCAACCTCCTGGTCTTCATGATCTTCGGCGGCGCCGTCCTCGGCCCCGCGCTCGGCGAACTGACCTGGCAGATCGGCCTCTATGCCGCGCTCTCATTGACGGTGGTGCGCATGGTGCCGGTGGCGATCAGCCTGGCGGGTTCGGGTCTCCAACGCGACTCGGTCGCCTTCCTCGGGTGGTTCGGTCCCCGCGGGCTGGCCTCGATCATCTTCGGACTCATCATCATCGAAGAATCGGGGATCCCGGGGGCGGACGAGATCTTCCTCGTGATCACGTGGACGGTCGCGACGAGCGTCGTCGCTCACGGATTGAGCGCCCGACCGCTCTCGTGGTGGTACGCGAGGCACGTCGGGAGCCTCGGCGCCTCGCGACGCGACATCGCCGAGACGGTCGAAGTCAGCGAACAGCACCTGCGGGTGCCGCTCGACGACGACCCGGACGACTGACCGTCAGCGACTCAGCCCAGCTCGTAGACGACGACGCCGTCACGCTCGCCCCGGTCGGCCTCGCCCGCGTGGCGCAGGTGCTCGAGGTGCGCGTAGGTCTCGCTCTCGGCCATGGGCCCCCAGCGCGCCTTCCGGAACAGCCGGTGCGACAGCTCACGCACCGTGGCAGGACCGCCGATGTCGCGGCCGGCTTCGCGCAGCCGCTCGAGACGACCGTCGTGGTGCTCCTTGATGTCGTCGACCCGGCCAGGCACGTCGTCAAAGGGATGGCCGTGCGCCGGCAGCGCCCGCTCGACGCCCTCGAGTTCGCCGACTGCGTCCAGCGACCCGACGAACGCCTTCAGGGGATCGTCGCCGGTGCCCACGCCGGAGATGTGCGGGGTGATCGTGGGGAGCACGTGGTCGCCGGTGAAGAGCAGACCACCCTCGGGATCGTGGAGGCACAGGTGGTCGAGCGTGTGGCCCGGCGTGTGGACGGCGAACAGCTCGCGGCCGCCCAACGTCAGCACGTCGCCGTGGGCGATGCGCCGTGTCGGCAGGGGCGGCTGGAGCGACCGCCGGAGGACCTTGCGCATCAGCCAGAAGATCGCCCGTCGGCTGCGGGGCGGCCGGATCGGGTCGCCACCCCACGGGGTTCTCCGGTGCCAGTCGGGCTGCACCTCGTCGGGCGCGTCGTCGTCGCCGGCACAGTGGTGCTCGCTGATCCCCATCCACGGCACGGCGAAGTCTCCGTGCACCACGAACTCCGCCTCGGCCGCCTCGGCGAGGCGCGCGGCGGATCCGAAGTGGTCGATGTGGGAGTGGGTGACCACGACCGTGTGCACATCGCGCACCCGGAGATCGGCCTGACGGAGCCGGTCGCGAAGGGCCTTCCAATTGCCGGGACCGGGCACCCCCGGATCGATGACAGCCGCACCGCGATCGTCGAGCAGTGCGTAGGCGTTGACGTGGCCGAGCCCGGGCATCCGGATCGGCAGCTCCATCCGGACGACGTTGTCGCCGACCTCGGTCACCTCCGACCGGGCCGGCTCCTGCTCCTGCTTGCGGACGCGGGGCGTCTTCTCCGAGGAAACGGCGTCGGCCATCGATCGCACCCTACTTGACCACCTGGTCAAGTTGGCTATGTGAGAGGAGCCACCTTGGGCCAGGGATGATGCCGCTCCATGACGGCGCCGGCGGCGAAGCAGAGTTCGTCGGCGTGACGGCGGGCGCACACCTGGAGGCCGACGGGGAGGCCATCGATGGCCCCGACCGGGATGCTGCACGCAGGCGAGCCGGCCAGGTTGGCGGGCATCGTGTAGGGGGTGGCCGCCACTCCTCCGACCTCCACGCCACCGATCTCGGTGGGGGGCGGGCCCTCGGCGGCGAACGCGGGCACCGCCGTGGTCGGTGTCAGCACGAGATCGACCTCGTCGAAGAGCTGCGCCCACGCGGCGACGACCTCGTGACGCCGGCGAATGGCCCGCAGCACGTCCTCGCCGGCGAGGCCGTCGATGGTCTCGAACCCCAGTCGCACGAACGGAGTCAGCTCGTCGTAGCGACCCTCGGCGGCCTCGCGGTGCCACGCCACCATGTCGAGCGCCGACACGATGCCCCAGACGGCGCCGAGGCGGGGCAGACGGATGTCGAGGTCGTCGACCAGCTCGACACCGGCGTGTTCGCACAGCCGGGCCGCCGCGTCGCGCGTCAACTCCTCGACCTCGGGGTCGCACCTCGCGTCTCCGAACGTCGACGACCAGGCGGCCCGCCTCCCTCGTAGCGACGCTGCGGGATCGTCGGACGTCGCCACCTCTTCGAAGGGCCGGGGCGGCTTCGGAAGCGACGTGGGGTCGGATCCCACCGGGCCGCACATCACATCGATGGCGCGGGCGGCGTCGCGCACCGACCGAGCCATCGGGCCGAGCTGGGTGGTCAGCGAGCTGTCGAACGCCCCCGGACCCTCCGGCACCCGGCCCTGGCTCCCCTTGAAGCCGAACAACCCCGAGAACGACGCGGGGATGCGGATCGACCCGCCACCGTCACCACCCGAAGCGAGGGGGACCAACCCGCCGGCCACCACCGCTGCCGAGCCACCCGACGAACCGCCGGGGGTCTGTTCGAGGTTCCAGGCGTTCCGGGTGACTCCGTGGACCTTGGTGCGGGTGTAGTTGAGGGAGCCGAACTCCGGGGCGGTGGTCTTCCCGAGGATGATCGCCCCGGCGTCCCGCATCCGGGCCACCGACACCTCGTCGTGGTCGGCGATCCGGTCGGCGTAGAGGAGCGACCCCTTGGTCCAGGGCATCCCGGCCGCGGCCTGGGTGTCCTTGACCGGGTAGGGGATGCCCGCGAAGGGCCCGGGGTCGCCTCCCTCCATCACGGCTGCGTCGATCTCGTCGGCCCGTGTGCGGGCACCGTCGGCGTCGAGGTGACACAGAGCATTCAGATCGGGATCGTGACGCTCGATGCGCTCGAGGCACGCTTCGAGCAGGTCGCGGGCGAGGAGCCTCCCGGCCCGGACGTCGTCGGCCAGGTCCCAGGCGTCGCGTTGGAAGAGGTCGCTCACGCGTCGGCGGGCGCGGGAGCGGCAGAGTCGGCGAGGTGCCGCAGCTCGGCGAACGACTTCTCCATCGCGTCGGCGAGGATGTCGACGTCGGGGCACGTGTCGCGGTCGGCGTTGAGCCCCAGATTGAGCTGGCCGTTGTACGAGAGGATGGCGATCCCCACGGACGTGTTCCGGATGAGCGGCACCACCGGGAACGCCTCGAGCATCTCGGCGCCCATCACGTAGAGGGGCTGTTGGGGACCGGGGACGTTGGTGATCACCAGGTTGGCGAAGCGCTGGCGGTGAGCGAGACGGGCGGCGAGCGTGAGCAACGTCTGAGGCGCGTACTCGGTCATCCCGACGAGGAACTCGGCGCCGACCGCCTGCTTGCGGTCCTTCATCTCCTTGGTGGCGTCTTGGACGGCCCGGAGCCGCAGGAGGGGGTCCTCCTCGCCGACCGGCAGGGCCACGAACATCGCCGACACCCGGTTGCCGAGCTTCATGCGTTCGCTGTCGTCACGCACGGACACGGGGCACATGGCCCGGAGCCGGACGCCGTCGACGGGCTCGCCCCGGGAGATCAGGAGTTGGCGGAGGCCTCCGGCCACACCCGCGAGGACGACGTCGTTGACGGTGCCGCCGAGGGCGTCCTTGGCGGACTTCACGTCGTCGAGCGAGGTGCGCACCACCTCGAACTGGCGGTGCTGGCCGATGCGCTGGTTGAGCGAGGTGCGGGGCGCGACGGAATCGCTGCTGAGCATCGTCGAGAGCGACCCGGCCAGTTCGGCCGTCCGCTGGAGGATGCGTCGGGGGCCGCGGAAGGCGGCGCGCACGCTGCGTACCACCTCGGTGGGTTCGGTGGTCCGCTCCCACAGCGACTCCGTGAGGAGCTGCACCGGGGTGGGGGCGGGAGCGGGCTCCCAGGGTTCGGCCGGCTTCCGCGGCGTGTCCCGTTCGAAGTCGAGGAGGACGGTGGCGACGTCGACACCCGAGATGCCGTCGACGAGCGCGTGGTGCGTCTTCTGGATCAGGGCGACGCGGTTGCCTTCGAGGCCCTCGACCACCCACAGCTCCCACAGCGGCTTGCTGCGGTCGAGGACGTGGCTCTGGATGCGGCTGCAGAGCGTCTTGAGCTGCTCCTGGTTGCCCGGGCTCGGCAGGGCGGTGATGCGGACGTGGTACGAGATGTCGAAGTCGGGATCGTCGACCCACACGGGGCGGCCCTGCCCGAACGGCACCTCCATGAGCTTCTTGCGGAAGAGCGGTACGAGGTGGAGGCGCGACTCCACGTGGGAGCGGAAGTCGTCGATGCGGAACTGCCCGGTGTCGTCGAAGAGGGGCTCACCCTCGATCATCGCCAGCGAGCCGACGTGCATCGGCGTGTGCGGGCTCTCGGTGTGCAGGAAACTGGCGTCCTGGGCACTGAGACGGACGTATTCGGCCATCGTGGTCCCTCCGGGGCGTCGCGGACACCCCATCCTACGAACCCACCAGCCGCCCTGCCGGGCCACCCCCTCGTTCTTGACTGTGTTTTGCCCGCTGAGCGGGCAAAACACAGTCAAGAACGAGGGGTCAGATCGCCCCGTAGCGCGAGAGGATGGGGACGGGGTCGGCATCGAGCTGGTCGGACAGCGCGTCGATGAGGTCGTCAGGCTCGGCGACGGTGTGTGCGTTCTCGAGGACGTACTGGCGGAGGCCACAGTCGAGGGCGTCCTGGCCGCCGGCGGCGTCGCCGACGTCGGCGAGCGCCTGGGCGCCCTGCACGTAGACGGAGCGGAAGAAGGCCGACGTGTCGGCGGCCCAGTAGTCGTGGCCCTCACCCAGGCGGCCACGCCCGTAGGCGGGAATCGTCGTCGCCTGACGCCCGCCGAGGTTGCCGATGAACCGACTCTCCGCGTACGTGGCGAGGCCCTCGTCGAGCCACGGGTCGCCGTACTGGTCGTTGCCGACCAGGGCGTAGAACCACATGTGGGCCACCTCGTGGATCAGCGAGCGGCGGGCGGCGCTGTCGCCGAGCTGGAAGTGGCCGGGAAACTCGATCCCGCCCGACAGTGATCCGGTAACCCCGACCGACAGCTCGGGATACGGATACGGACCGTAACGAGCTGCGAAGTCGTCGAGGGAGGCGACCGTGTCGGCGAGCACGACGTCGGGACTGCGGGCGGCACCCTCGGCCACGCCGACCCGCACGGTGGTGCGCCCGTCGGCAGCCGTGTCCTCCACGATCTCCATGCGGGCCACGGTGGCGGCCCAGTCACGCACGGCCGGGGCCACGAAGCGCCCGGGTTCGACCTGCTCGCCGACCGCCACCACGTCGAAGCCCTCGGGCACCCGCGCGGTGACATCGAAGTCGGCGACCTCGCTCGCCACGGCTTCGGAGAAGTTCGTGACCGCGGGGCTGGTGTGCCAACCGTCGCCCCGGATCCAGCCGAGGAGGGGGAGGATCGAGCCGAGGCGGAGACTCTCGCCCACCTTGGCGACCCGCTCGTTGACGGGGCCGGGCATCTCGAGCCGGAAGGCGAGGAACGCCGACGTCGTCCGGCCGGCCCGGAAGTCACCCAGGACGTTGAAGATCGTGCCCGGGGTTCCCGGACCCCCGTTCCCGTCCTCGTAGGAGGTCTCGACCGGTTCGCCCTCGAGGAGCGCCTCGGTCACCTCGAGGCTCCCCCCTCCCGAGCCGACCCGGGGCATGTTGGCCCAGAGGCGGAACACGAGCCGATCCGTGTCCTCGGGCGGTGTGAACTCGACCTCCATCTCGCCCTCGACGACACCACCGGCCACGTCGACGTCGAGAACCGCCTGGTAGCGGGGGCGCTCCGGCCAGGGAGCCGGATACGAGCCCTCGAGTCCGCACTCCCCGGAGGCGGCCACGAGGGTCGTGGTGGTGGTCGGCGCGCCCGTGGAGCTGGTGCTGGTGAGCGCGTCGGACGCCGGAGGGGACGCGGGTTCGTCGGCAGTGCTCCCGCACGCGGCCGCGAAAAGGCTTGCCAGGACCAGACTCGTGACGGCGCGACGCATGACGCATCAGCGTACGGCCGGAAGGGGTGGAGGCGACGGCAGGCCGGCGCCTACTCGGCGTCGCGCTCGACGCCTTCTTCGCCCTCGGGTGGCGACTGACGCCGCAGCACCACGACCAGCCCGCCCTGGTAGACGTCCCCGAGGTCCGAGAAGTCGAGACGACCCCGGGCACCCTGGCCGTCGTCGGTCTGCTCGAGCTCCAGCTCGCCCCACTCGAGGGTGTCGCCCGATGCCTCGGCGATCGCAGGAATCGAGATCCCGGCCGCCGCGGTGACCAGGGGCGTCGACTCGGCCAGCTCCGCCAGGTCGGCTTCCACCCGAGGCACCGCGCACCCCCCGGCACCCAGGCTCACGAACGGCTCGACGGTACCGCTGACGTCGTTCCCCTCCTGGGCGAGCACGGCAACGAGGTCGTCGGCGAGCAGTTCTTCGGGCTCGTCGAGGGCGGCGAGGTCACCGCGAGTGCACGACCCACCCTCACCCTCGTACGAGAACGCCAGCACGACGGTGCCCGTCCACGTGCCCGTCCAGTCGGCGGTCGTGCCCGAATCGCACGCGCCGAGCAGGAGGATCGCAAGGATCACGAGTACCGACGCTCGCCGCACGATCCGGGATCCTAATCCCGCCCGTGATGAGCACGGCTGAGTCGCGGACCACGAGTCCCAGGGGGGCGGATCGCAGCGCGCAACTGATGGCACCGAGCTCAGGTGTTGGCGACGGCGACGGTCCAGAGCGGAGCGGAGGGAAGGGCCGGGAGGACGGGTACGGTGGTGCCATGCTCCCCGATTACCGAGAATTCGATGCCGCCGTCGGGCTCGACTGGTACGAGGTCGACCCCAACCTGCGGTTCCAACTCGACCGCTATCTGCCCGATCCCGACGACCGCGAGTTCGCGGAGAAACACGTCGCCGAGTACGGCGAGTTGGTCGGCACGCGGATCGCGCCCCGCGCCGAGATCACCGACAAGCACGGGCCGCAGCTCCGCCGCTACGACGAATGGGGTCACGAGGTCAACGAGATCGTCCACCACCCGACGTGGCTCGAGACCAAGGCCGATCTCATCCGCACCGGCTTCGTGTCGCTCTCGGCCAACGCGGGCCGAGACGTGCCGGGCGTCGTCACCGCAGCTCGCGCGTACCTCGTGTCGCAGGCCGAGATCGCCGTCTACTGCGGACTCGGCATGAGCGCCGGCGCCGCCGACGTCGTCGAGCGCCTCGCTCCCGACGAGGCCCGCAAGGACCTGCTCCCCCGCCTCCACAGCCTCGACCCCGACGAGGCATGGGAGGGCGGCATGTTCCTCACCGAGCGTCAGGGGGGGAGCGACGTGGGCGCCAACACGACCAGAGCCGTCCAGGACGGCGACGACTGGCGCATCCACGGCGAGAAGTACTTCTGCTCCAACGCCGACGCCGAGGTGTTCATCGTGCTGGCCCGCCCTGAGGGTGCCCCCGAAGGCAGTCGAGGGCTCGCCACGTTCATCGTGCCCCGGGTGCTCCCCGACGGGAGCGACAATCACTTCCACATCAAGCGGCTGAAGCCGAAGATGGGCACGGTCGGCGTGCCGACGGCCGAGATCGAGATCGACGGGGCCCGGGCCTGGCTCGCGGGCCGGCCCGACCAGTCCGAGACCGGCGACGCCGCCCGCGACGGGCGCGGTCTCAACCGCATGATGGAGATGGTCAACGGCAGCCGATGGGGCATCGCCGTCATGGGGATCGGCGTCCACCGCCGGTCGTTCCTCGAAGCGGCCATCTACGCAGCCCACCGCGAGCAGTTCGGCAACCGCATCGACGCCTACCCGCTGGTGCGCGAGCAGCTCGTCGACATGCAGGCCGAGCTGGAGGGCAGCGTGGCGATGGTGTTCGAGTGCGCCGGCGCCGGCCGCTTCTCCTACCTCGATGACGGGGATGGAGACAGCGGTGCGTTGCTGCGGCGCATCCTCATCCCGCTCACCAAGATCCGGGCGTGCCGTGAGGGGATCACGGCCGCGAGCCAGGGCCTCGAGATCCTCGGGGGCAACGGCTACATGGAGGACTGGCCGATGGCCCGCCAGTACCGCGACGCCCAGGTCAACACGATCTGGGAGGGCACCGAGAACATCCTGTGCATCGACGTTCGCCGGGCCATGCGCTCGGCCGACGCCCACGAGGCGCTCTTCGCCCGGGTCGAGTCGGCGTTGGAGGCGGCCGGATCGCACGACGTGCTGACCCGCGCCGCAGAGTCGGTGGCCACCGGCCTGGCCGAGGCCAAGGAAGCCACGGCTCACCTCGAGCAGACCGACGACGACCTCCAGCTCCTGCACGCGCAGCGCTTCTCGCACCTCCTCGCCGACGTGGCCGAATGCGCTCTGGTGCTCGACGAGGCCGCCTGGTCGCTGGACCGCGACGGCGACGCCCGCAAGGCCGTGGTGGCCCGCCGGCTGGCCGATCGCCGCCTCACGCCACCCCGCGTGCGGGGGATCCTCGAGGACGACCGCTCGCCGCTCGACTTCTTCGAGCCGCTGGTGCGCTACGGGCGCATCGAAGCGGGCGACATCGCGGCCTGAGCGCGCCGGGGCCGACGACATGCCCGATCTCACCCCGACCGCGGTCTGGCGCATCCGGCCCGAGGTGGTCGTGGCGCTCGAGGAACAGTTCGGCGAACCCGTCGACAGCTACGTGAACGGCTCGCAGGTCTGGCTCTTCGACCACGGCCCCAACGACGTCGCCCTCGAGTGGCGTCTCCACCCCACCGCCGGATACGAGCCCCCTCGAGGGCTCTCGATCTACGAGCTGTGGGAGACGGTGGCCGCCGCGCTCACCGCCGGGGCCGACCCGTCGACCCTCAAGCTCGGTGAGGACGAGCGATCGCTGGAGTCGCTGTGGGACGGCCTCGAGTGCTTCCCCGCCTACGAGGTCGAGGGCGCCGACGCCGTGGAGCCGGCCACCCTGACCGCCCGGGCCGCCGAGCTGCTCGGGATCGCTCCCGATCGCCACGGCCTCGTCGACCACCAGCGCATCGGCAGCAAGTGGGAGAACAGCGAAGGGGACGTCTCGATCGTCGATCTGCTCTTCGAACAGCTCGAGGTCTGATCGACCGGGTCACGCCTTCCGGGCGAGATAGAGACCGGTGCGGTAACCGAGTTCGAGCGCTCCGCCATGGTCCTCGAGGACGTGGCCCACTGCATCGAGCAGTCGGTCGAGGTGCTCGGGTTCGAGCATCCGGTGGTCGCTCTGGGTGCGGAGGAGGTCAAGGTAGTCGGCGGCGTCGTAGCACCGGGAGTGGCGA
>CAZTOV010000024.1:0-24713 GCA_964615175.1 uncultured Burkholderiales bacterium | reverse complement strand
TCATCCCGTACAACTCCCAGATCTCGGCGGGATCGAGGGCGTCCATGATCTGGCGTTTCACCGACACCGGGCACGGAGCCCCCGCGTGGATCACCTGACGGAGCGACGACAGGTCGTAGGTCGCGCGGTCCTCCTCGGGCACCTCGAGGATGCGGATGAAGTGCGCCGGGGCCATGAACGTGGTGGTCACCTCGTGGCGATCGACCGCCGCCAGCCACGAACGCGGATTCCACCGCGGGAGCACGGCCACCGAGCCCCCGGCGTACAGGTGCGCGAACGCCCACCCACCGGGGCCGGCGTGGTAGCCGGGACCGGTGAGGAGGTAGATGTCGTCGGACGTGAGCCCCCACAGCGACGTGAGGCCCTGGTTCACGAGGTGGAGCCGGTCGCGGTCGAGGTTTCCGTGCACCACGCCCTTGGGCCGACCGGTGGTGCCCGACGTGTAGAACATGTAGCCGGGCGCCGGCCATTCATCGCCCTCGTGACACTCGGCGGTCTCGACGGCGCCCTCGTATTCGTCGCCCCTCATGATCACCGAGCACTCGGGGTTGGCGGCCTCGGCGATCTCGACCTGCTCTCTGAGCGACGGGTCGGCAACGAGGACCGGGGCGTTCGAGTCCTCGATGATGTAAGCCAGCTCCTCGCCCTTGAGGTGCCAGTTGATGGGGAGGAAACGGGCCCCGAGCGCCGCGGCCGCGCACCCGGTCTCGAAGAACTCGAAGCCGTTGGGGACCATGACGGCGACCGGTGCGTCGGGACCGGCTCCCCGCTCGGCGAGGGCAGCGGCGAGTCGACGTGACCGGTCGGCCAGCTCCGCGTAGGTGCGACGCGCGCTCCCCATCACGAGTGCCGGCTTGTCGGGGTTCGCGGCCGCCGCTTCCCAGAGCCCCTGCGCGCCTGTCATCAGCCCGCCGACATCTCGTCGGCTCCTCCAGAGCGTGGGGCCCCTGCCCCACGCCTGGCCGTCCGAGCTACCCACGTCTCTCGGTCGCCCTCCATCGCCGAGCGAGCCTACGGGATTGCTGACGCGGGCGTCAGATACGCTCGCCGCGCATGCCGGTCGTCGACATCTGGACCAACGTGATCCCGCCCCGGTTCTCGGAACGGTGGGCCGAGGCCGGCGCCGACCGGGCCGAGGAGGGAGCCAAGGCGCTCTTCGGCGACGACCTGTTCGCGGCCGAGACGACCGTCGACGATCTTCTCGGGGCGATGGACGGGGCCGGGGTCGACCAGGCGGTGATCACCCTCCCCTTCCGCACTCCCGACGACGCCCACCCGAAGGGGCTGTTCGCTCCCGAGGACTTCCTCGGCGACGAGGCCGGGGCCGGCCGGATCTTCGTCGCCGGCGCGGTCAACGAGCCGGGCCGGGAGCCCGCCGAAGGCGAAGCCCTCGCCACGCGTGCTCGCGCCCTGGCCGGCCACGACCGCTTCGTGCTGGTGCGCATCACGCCGTTCCTCGACCAGGTGCCGCTCGACGATCGCCGCTACTACCCCCTCTACGAGACATGCCAGGAGCTGGGCTTGCCCGTGTCGATCAACGTCGGGGTCCCCGGCCCCCGAGCGAAGTCGGCATGCCAACACCCCGAGCGCCTCGAGGACGTGCTCATCGACTTCCCCGACCTCGTCGTCATCGGCGCGCACATGGGGCACCCCTACGAGGCGCTGCTCGTGACCTACATGCTCAAGTGGGACACGCTCTACCTGTCGAACTCCGCCTACCTCGCCGATTACATGGACGAGGGTCTGGTCCGGTTCATGAACTCGTCCCGCGGAAGTGGGAAGGTGATGTTCGCCTCCGACCACCCCGTGTTGCCGATGAACCGGGCGCTGGAGTCGGCGCGGAAGCTGCCCCTCGACGACGCGGCGATGGCCGAGTTCCTGGGAGGATCGGCGGCACGTGTCCTCGGACTGTCGGACTGAAGGCGTGAGGGCTCGATGAGAGAACACCGCTACACCCTCGACATCCCTCACTCGGCGGCCCGCACCTGGGCCCTCCTCCAGGACTACGACCGCTGGACCGAGTACGCGCCCATGGTCGACGACGTCGAGATCATCCACCCGGGCGACGAAGAGAGCAACGGGCTGCTGCGACGGGTCATCTATCCCATGCCGTTCGGCCGCCGGGGTGCCGCGCTCGAGCTGGTCACCGAGGTGGAGAACGGCCCCGAGGAGTACGGCTACACGTACACGATGATCAGCCGCGAGCCCGGCAACGATCAGACGGGCCGCGTGAGACTCGAGCCGACCGGGCCGAACTCATGCCGCCTGCACTTCGAGGAGCGCTACCACCTCACGAAGAAGCCCTGGGCCTGGTTCGAGGGCCGCATCTACTCGTTCATCAACAAGAAGAACGAGGAGTCGATGCGCGCCGCCATCGACTACCTGAACGAGCACCCCGAGTACCGGGCCGACCTGGCCGGCGACGCTCCGTCCGACACCGAGGCTTCCGGCTGAGGCTACTTACATCATGATGTAAGTAGTTGTTATCATGATGTCGTGATCCGGACGCAGATCTCCCTCACCGAGGAACAGATGGAGCGGCTGCGCCGCGAGTCGGCGCGAACCGGGAAGTCGATCGCGCAGCTCACGCGCGAAGCCATCGACAACCGCTACGACGACCGCGAGGAGCGGCTTCGTCGGCTTCGGGCCGTTGCGGGGTCCGTGAAGGGCGACTTCGGGCCCGTCTCGCAGAACATCGACGAGGAGTTCGTCAAGGCGGCCCTGTCTCGATGGCGCGGCGACGTCGAGTGAGCGTGCTCATCGACACGTCGGCCGTCGTTGCGACCATGGTCGGACGCGACCCCGTGCACCGAGCCGCTCTGGCGCAGTTCGAGACCCTCATCGGCGCCGGCGAAGAACTCGTGACCCACGGACATGCCGTCGCGGAGACCGTCGCTGTGCTCCAACGACTCGGGGGGCTCCCCGCCGTGCACGACTACGCGACCGGGATCGAGCCTTCCTTGAACGTCGTCTGGGTCGATGAGCACCTCCACCGGCGAGGCCTCGCCGCCCTCCTCGCAGGCTCCCGACGCGTGTCCCTGGTCGACTGGATCAGCTTCGACCTGATGCGGGAACGGGAGATCGACACCGCCTTCGCCTTCGACGGCGACTTCGAGATCCACGGGTTCCGGGTCATCCCCGGTTGACGAGGCCGATCAGGGGCGAAATGCTCAGCGGCCGATGACCGACCTTCCCGAGACCATGCCGGCGGCCGTGTACCACGGTCCCCACGACGTGCGGGTCGAACAGTGGCCGGTGCCCGAGCCCGGGCCCGGCGAGGTACTCGTCGAAACCGGCTGGTGCGGGGTGTGCGGCACCGATCTCCACACCGTGATCGACGGGTGGGGACGACCCGGCTTCGTCCCCGGCCACGAGTGGTCGGGCACCGTGGTCTCGGTCGGCGACGAAGTGACCGCGGTGGCGCCGGGCGACCGGGTGGTCGGAGGCCCCGACCCCACGTGCGGTGAGTGCGCACCGTGCCGGGCGGGCCGACCCTCCCTGTGCACCGAGCGGGGCATGCCCGGAGCCATCGGCGGCGAGGTGTTCCAGGGGGCCTTCGCCCGCTACGTCAAGACGAGCGAGGCCGCGGCGGTGAAAGTCCCCGATGGTGTCGACCTCCGCGCCGCTGCCCTCACCGAGCCCCTGGCGGTGGCACTCCACGCCATCACCCTCTCCGGCATCCAGGAGGGTCAACGGGCCTTCGTGACCGGCGCCGGGCCCATCGGGGCCCTGATCATCGCCGCACTGAAGGCACAGGGCGTCGACGACATCGAGGTCAGTGAACCGAACGAGGAGCGGCGCAACCTCGCGGCGCGACTCGGCGCCACGAAGGTCGTGGTGCCAGACGACCTCGACGTCCCGACGGTCGCCGAGCCGATGCGTCTCCGGGCCGACCCCTTCGAAGCGGCGTTCGAGTGCTCGGGCAAGGCCGCCGCGATGGAGGCCGCCCTCACCCAGCTCGGGAGGGCGGGGACGTTGGTGCTGGTCGGCACCGGGATGCAGCCGCCGCAGTTCGACGGCAACCGCATCCTCCTCAACGAGCTGGTGATCACCGGGGCCTACGAGTACGACGCCGGCGGGTTCCCGGCGGCCCTCGACCTCCTGGCATCTGGCAAGCTCCCCGTCGACACACTCGTCGACGCCGACGACGTTCCCCTCGGCGGGCTGCTCGACGCCTTCGAGCGGCTGGCCCGAGGCGAGATCGCCGGCAAGGTCCTGATCCGCCCGACGACCGAAGAGGACTGACTCACATGGCCGATCCCGCCGAAGACCGCACCACCGACGTGCGGGCCGCCGAGCGGCCGCCGCGCTTCAACCACGTCGCCATGAGCATGCCTGCCGACGCGCTCGACGAGGAGGGCCGCCGCAAGATCGTCGACTTCTACTCGGACGTGTTCGGCTGGGAAGAGCTGCCGACCCTCACCGAGGACCGCCAGCGGCTGGTGCTCCAGGCCTACCGCTACGACCAGTTCGTGTTCCTCATCGCCGAGGACGAACCCATGGAATGCCCGCGGATGGATCACTTCGGGATGGCGGTCCACTCCATGGAGCAACTCGACGAGCTGTTCGAGAAGTGCAAGCGGTGGCGCGACGAGCACGACGAAGCCGTCGACATCATCGACAAGCAGATGGAGGACCACGGTCCGCTCAAGCTCCACAGCTTCTACGTGAAGCACCTGCTACCGATGATGATCGAGGTGCAGTACTACGAGCTGACGCCCGAGGCGCGGCAGATGGCCGAGGAGTACCGGAAGCAGCAGCAGGAACCGGCGGCGTGACCGACGGCCCACTGCGGGTCGGCGCCTTCGTCCCCCAGGGCTGGAAGCTCGAGTACACGGGGACGCCGCCCGACCAGGCCTGGCAGCGGTCGGTCGAGGTCGCCGAGGCCGCCGAAGACCTCGGCTACGACCACCTGTGGGTGTACGACCACGTGGAGACCATCCCGCGGCGTGAGCCCGAGGTGATGTTCGAGGCCTGGACCATGCTCGCCGCCCTCTCGCAACCCACCGGTCGGGCCGGCCTGGGTCAGCTCGTGACCTGCTCCGGCTATCGCAACGTGGGGCTCCTCGCCAAGGAGGCGGCGTGCCTCGACGTGATGTCGGGTGGGAGGCTCGTCCTCGGGCTCGGCGCCGGGTGGTACGAGCCCGAGTACGAGTCGTACGGCTACGGCTTCCCCACCACCCGGGAGCGGCTCGCGCTCCTCGACGAGACCGTCCAAGCCGTACGGCTCCTCTGGACCGAGGAACGCACCACCTTCGAAGGCGAACAGATCACCCTCGAGGGCGCACTCTGCGACCCCAAGCCACTCCAATCCCTCCCCCCGGTGTGGATTGGTGGAGGGGGCGAGAAGGTGACGCTGCGCATCGCAGCCCGCCACGCCGACGCCACCAACTGGCAGGTCGGCCTCGACGCGTTCCGCCACAAGAGTGAGGTGCTCGCACAGCACTGCCGCGAGGTCGGACGCGACTTCGACGAGATCACCCGCACTCACGGACCCGACTGCCGAATCTTCGACAGCCGCGCCGACCTCGACGCCTGGCTCGCCACCGATGACGGCGGGCACATCTGGGGGCGGGAACCCGACGACGTCTACGTGCGCGACAACTTCGTCGGCACCGTCGAGGAGGTCATCGGGAAGGTCCAGGCGTTCGTCGACGCGGGCTGTCGCGAGTTCGTGCTGTGGTTCCGCGACTACCCGTCGACCGACTCGCTCGAGCGCTTCATCACCGAGGTGTGGCCGGAGGTGGACCGATGAGGAGCCGCCCCGAGGTGGTGTGCCCGAGCATCCACTTCCCGGAGGGGCCGGTGTGGTGTCCCGACGGGACACTGGTCGTCACCAGCGTCACCGCGGGGGCGGTGTACCGCATCGATCCTGACGAAGGCCGGGCGCGGGTGGTCGCCGACACCGGCGGTGGCGCCAACGGGGCAGTCCTCGCGTCCGACGGCGGGTTCGTGATCGCCCAGAACGGCGGCGTCGATCTCAACCTCACCGGCGTGATCAGCGACGCGCCCCCACCCCGTAAGACCGAGCCGGGGCTCCAGCGCATCGATGCGTCGGCCGAGGTGACGTTCTTGACCGCCGACGGATTCCACGCCCCGAACGATCTCTGCGTCGCCTCGGACGGCACCGTCTACTTCACCGACCCGGGCCACTTCCCGCCGCCCGACCCGTCGATCGGTCGAGTGATGGCCTACGAGCCCGACGGCACCGTCCGGACCGTCGAAGAGCCCTTCTGGTACTGCAACGGCATCGCGGTCGAGGTGTCGGGCAGCCTCGCCATCATCGAACAGATGGGCCTCATGCGCCTGTCTCCCGACGGTGGCGAGACCGACTGGATCATCGAGGAGTTGGGGCCGGGCGCCGGCGACGGCTTCTGCATCGACGAGGCCGGCAACTTCTACGTGGCATCGACCGTCGAGCACGGCATCCGGGTGGTGAGCCCCGAGGGTGAGGTCCTCGACTTCTTCCACATTCCCGGCGACGGACTGACCACCAACTGCTGTTTCGGCGGCGACGATCTCCGGACGCTCTACGTCACCGACGCCATCCCCGGCCAGGTGGTCGCCTTCGAGGACATGCCGACCCCCGGCCTCCCCCTGACCCCGTGGCCGGCCCCCGGTTCTTGACTGTGGATTGCCCGCTGAGCGGGCAATCCACAGTCAAGAACCGGAAGGGAGGCCGGTGATCTCGGCGAAGGCGGCCATCTGGTCGAGGTGGTGCTCGAGCGAGTCGGAGCGAAAGCGGAGGTTGAGGAGCGTGGCGCCGCACTCCCGGTGACGCTCGACCACCTCGGTGACCCGGTCGGCCCCGTCGGCCAGCGGATCGAGAGGCGGCTCGGGGGCGAGGCCGACATCGAGGTCCCGATCACGCCGCTCCCACGCCTCCGTCTCGCGGGCCTCGGCGAGGAGGTCGCGCACCTCCTCGGGCTCGAGCGCGAACGGCACCCACCCGTCCCCGAGTTCCACCGCCCTCCGGAGCGACCGCCGGCTCTGACCACCGATCCACACCGGCACCGGGTCCTGCACCGCCGTCGGGTCGACGGTGACGTCGGCGAAGTCCCAGTGCGGCCCGTGGTACTCGGGCTCGCGCATCCCCCACGCGGCCCGGATAGCGCGAATGGCGTCGTCGGCGATCTCGCCCCGACCCTCGAACGTCCGCCCGAGCATCTCGAACTCCTCCTCGAGCGTCCCGACCCCGAGCCCGAGGATCAGCCGACCCTTGCTGGCGGCGTCGAGCGTGCCGTAGCGCTTCACGATCTCGATCGGGTGGTGGTATCCGAGGACGAGACAGAAGGTGGCGAGGCGGATCCGTTCGGTGCGCGCGGCGACGTAGCCGAGGGTCACCGCCGGGTCCCAGTAGCGGCGGCCTCGACGGTCGGAGGCCGAGTGGGGGATGGCGATGTGGTTCGACGCGGTGACGTGGTGATAGCCGAGCCGGTCGGCCGCCTCGACGATCGTGGTCAGCTCGTCGATGCCGGCGTCGCGCTCCCACTCGTTGACGACCCGCGGGTTGAGGATGATCACCGGCGTGACGAGCCCGAAGAGCACGTGGTGGACAATAGGCGGCATGAGCGAACCAACCCCTGAACTCACACCCGACGATGTCGAACGGATGACAGCCCCGGCCTGGGAACAGGCGAAGGCGGTCATGGCCACGGGCGACCACGCGCGGGCGGCGGCGCTCATCGACCGAGCGGCGGCCCAGTGGCGCAGCCTCCAGGGTTACTCGATCAACTGGGTGACCTCGTTGCTGTCGTTCATCGGCCGGGAACTCGGGGAAGAGGCCGTAGAGCGGGCGCTCCGCGAGTTCGGCGATGAGTTCGTGGCCGGCCGGCGCGACCCCGAGTGGGACGAGTGGCCCGCCGCCAAGCGGGCCAAGGCCATCGCCGGCGCCATGGTGGCCAACTTCGGCGAGTGCGAGGTCGAGGAAGACGCCGAGAAGATCACGCTGGCGTTCCGGTGCGGCACCGGAGGACGCCTCATCGACGAGGGTCGCTACGACCGCCACGGCGGACCGTACCTGACGCTCCGTGAGCGGGGGCCCCGCACCTTCATGCGCGACGAGCTGCCCGCCTACTGCGCCCACTGCTCGGTGAACAACGAGATCCAACCCGCCGAGCGGGGCCGCGCTCCGGTCACGGTCGAATACCCGCCCGAGCGACCGGGCGAGCCGTGCGTCCACCACATCTACAAGGACACCTCGGTGATCCCCCACGAGGTGTACGTGAGGATCGGCCGACGACCTCCCGAGGTGTGACGCGGCGCGGCCGCCCGGCGGCTCTCGGCAGCGACGCCCCCGCTGAGTGGTCACTAGGGTTTGGGCGACCAACGACCTGAGGGAGCAGCCCATGGCCACGATCCGCATCGACCAACGGCTCGACGCGTCACCCGACGAGGTGTGGAAGGTGATCGCCGACTACGGCAACATCGCCGACTGGTTCCCGGGCATCGACGAGTCGAGCGCCGAGGGAATGACCCGGAGGTGCAAGTTCGGCGACATCGACATCGAGGAGGAGATCGTCACCTGCGACGACGACCTCCGGCGGCTCCAGTACCGGATCACCGGCGGACCCATGGCTCCCGAGTTCCACCTCGCCACCGTCGACATCCACGACGTCGACGGAAAAACGCTGCTCGTCTACTCCTGCGACGTGGAGCCTGACGAGGCCAAAGACATCTTGGAGCCCGCCCTCCAGGGCGGCGTCGACGCCCTGAAGCAGCGCTTCGGCGGCTGAGGCCGTCCGAACTTTGCTTCCCCAACCCCCGATGAGGGGGTGAAGCCCCCAAAGTTCGGGGGGAGGGGTGGGGCTTACTTCGGGGGGAGGCTGGAGGCGAAGGAGACGCCCCGGCGGACCCACGATTCCAGGTCGTCGTCGTCGGCCAGGCCGTCGGGTCCCACGTAGACGAGCCCGCGCATCGGCCTTCCGGTGAAGTCCATCTCGCGGACGTGGGGCCGGTTGAGGGCTTCGTCGTAATCGTCGGGCCCGACTCGCACCATCAGGTCGTCGCCGACGACGCCCACGCACATGTTCCCCTGCAGGGTGAAGCAGAGGCCGCCGAACATCTTGATCTCGGTGACGGCGTCGCCGCGCGGCACCAGAGACTCGCGCACCCGTTCCGCCAACGCTTCGCTGTAGGCCATGCCCCCCGCCCTTCACCCGTGGTGAGATGGTAGGTCCTGTCAGTCGGTGGCGACCTGCCGGGCCGTCGAACCGGCTACCCGGCGACGGCGGGCTCGGGCGCCGTCTCGGCGCCCTCCAGCGCCGGCGACTCCAGCTCGTCACGCAACTCCCGGTCCGGGAGGAACCACGACAGCACGAAGGCGAGCACGGCGAAGCCGACCCCGACGAGGAACACGACCCCCACCCCGTCGGCCACGGCAGCCTGCACCGCCTCGCGTACCGGCTCGCTCAGCCTCGCGATGGCGTCGGGTGAGTTCAGCAACTGGGTCGAATCGAGACCGCCGAGCGCCTCGGGCGAGACGGCGGCGTCGAGCGACGAGGTCATGCGGGCGTTGAGCAGCGCCCCGTAGAGCGCGACGCCCAGCACGCCTCCGATCTTGCGGGAGAAGTGGGTGGTCGACGTGACGGTCCCCAGGTGCTGCGGGTCGACGGCGCTCTGCACGGCAACGGTGAGGACCGGCATGGAGAGACCGATGGCCCCACCCAGCAGAATCATGGCGACGGGCACGGCGGGGCCGGCACCGGTGCCCGCGGTCGCCAGGAGCCCCGTCCCGGCGATGAGCAGCACCCCGCCGAGCCAGGTGAGGGGCGCGTAGCGACCGAAGCGGGTCATGAGCCGGCCGCCCACGGTGCTGGTGACCAGCATGGCGAGCATGAGGGGCACGAGCAGGAGCCCGGAGTCGGTGGCGCTCTGTCCTGCCGACACCTGGAGCAGGAGGGGGATGAAGACAACGGCGCCGAACATCGAGATACCGATCAGAAACCCGAGACCGTTGGCAACACTCACCACCCGGTCACGGAAGAGCCCCAGGGGCACCATCGGCTCGGGCGCTCGGCGCTCCTGGCGGACGAAGCCGACGAGGAGCGCGACGCTCGCCATCGCCATCGCCACCGTGACCGGTGAGGTCCAGCCCTGGCGGTCGCCGAGGGCGGTCACGAAGAGCAGGCTGGTGAACCCGCCGGTGAGCAGGACGGCGCCGCGCACGTCGACGGTGGCGCGGCCCCGCGGGGCGTCGGCGGGGAGGCTCCGCTCGGTGAGCGCCAGGGCGATGATGCTCAGGGGCACGTTGATGTAGAAGGCCCATCGCCAGGTGAGATGGTCGACGAAGAACCCGCCGATCAGCGGACCGGCGATGGCGGCAACGGCGAACACGGCGGAGAACGCGCCCTGGTAGCGGCCCCGCTCGCGGGGCGACAGGACGTCGCCGATGACGGCGAAGGTGAGGGGCATCACGCCGCCGGCGCCGATGCCCTGGATCGCCCGGAAGACGATGAGTTGGCCGATGTTGGTGGCGAGGCCGCTGGCCATCGAGCCGATGGTGAAGATGCCGATGGCGATCTGGAGCAGCCGCTTGCGCCCGTAGAGGTCGGAGAGCTTGCCGTAGAGCGGGATGGTCACCGTCGAGGTGAGCATGTAGGCGGTGAAGACCCAGGCCATGAACTCGAGTCCGCCCAACTCTCCCACCATCGTCGGCAGGGCGGTGGCGACGATGGTCTGGTCGAGGGCGGCGAGGAAGAGGACGATGGCCAGACCGGCGAACAGGCGGCGGAACCCGCCGGCGTCGAGAGCCCGGTTGCGGGTCGGTGCCGCGCTCACTCGCCCGGCTCTCCCTGCTCGGGTCCCTGCTCGAGGCGGAGGTAGGCCTCGTCGAGGCGACCCAGGAGGGTGGCGAGGGCGTCGACGTCGTCAGCCACCCACCCGTCGGTCAGCTCGCCGAGGAGGGCGAGACGGGTTTCGCGGAGCTGTCCCAACACCGCCCACCCCTCGTCGGTGAGGGTGAGCACCGAACGGCGGCGGTCCTCGTCGGAGACCGACCGCTCGACGTAGCCGGCGGCGACCGCTCCGTCGATCACCCGGCTGGCCGTCGACTGGTCGACGTCGAGGTACTCGGCGACGTCGCCGACGCAGGCCTGGCGGGGCGAGGCCTGCTCGACGGCGCGCAACGTGCGGTACACGCCGGCGTCGTGGTCGGGGTCGAGGTGCTCGCGGAAGAACTCCTTCACCCCGGGGCGCTGCCAGAACCGCCGCAGCCGGACGATGGCGGCGTCGAGCTGGTCGAGGGCGGCGTGGCGGCCGCGGTTCTTGCGCTTCCCCGTCGATTGCATGCATGCACCATACATCTATTAGAGTCCGGCAATGCCACTCGGGAGCCATCCCGAGGGCGAGATACGGTGACGCCGCCCATGGATTTCAACTACCCGAATAACGCCGAGGCGTTCCGCGAAGAGTTCCGCGCGTGGCTCGACGAGCACGTGACCGACGAGTTCCGTGACCTCGAAGGGTTCGCCGAGGCCGGGTCGCAGCAGCTCGAGACGATGCGGGAGTGGAACCGGCTCCTCGCCGACGCCGGCTACGCCGCCATCGCCTGGCCCGAGGAATACGGCGGCCGGGGAGCGTCGCTGTTCGAACAGATCGTCTGGGCAGAGGAGATGCACCGGGCCGAGGCGCCCTCGACCCTCAACCCGATCGGGATCTCCAACATCGCCCCGGCGATCATGCAGTACGGCACCGACGAGCAGAAACGCCACTACCTCCCCCGGATGCTCCGCGGCGACGACATCTGGTGCCAGGGCTTCTCCGAACCCGACGCCGGCTCCGACCTCGCCGGACTCAAGACGAGCGCGGTGCGTGACGGCAGCGAGTTCGTCGTGAACGGCCAGAAGGTGTGGAACACCTTCGGGAACATCGCCACCCACTGCGAGCTGCTCGTGCGCACCGACCCCGACGCGCCGAAGCACAAGGGGATTTCGTGCCTCCTCGTCGACATGGACTCTCCCGGGGTCGAGACCCGGCCGCTGGTCACCATCACGGGCGGCGAGGAGTTCTCGGAGCTGTTCTTCACCGACGTGCGCGTGCCGGCCGACAACCTGCTCGGCCCCGAGAACGACGGCTGGCGGGTGGCCATCACCACCCTCACCCACGAGCGGGCGGGGGTCGCCAACCTCCACCTCTCGGTGCGCAAGAAGATCGCCGACCTGATCGACGAGGCCCGCCGCGTCGAGATCGACGGGCGCCCTGCGATCCAGGACCCGGTGCTCCGGCAACGCCTCGCCCGGGCCTATCTCGAGGGTGAGTTCCTCAAGCTGCTGGCCTGGCGCGCCGTGTCGGGGATGACTCACGGACGCGAGGCCGGACCCGAGTCGAGCGTGGCCAAGCTCCTCTGGAGCGATCTCCACCAGGAGATCGGCCAGATCGCCGGCGAGGTGCTCGGTCCCGCCGCCAACGTGGGCGACTGGGGCCGCGACCGCGTCTACACCCGGGCCATGTCGATCATGGGCGGCACCACGCAGGTGAACAAGAACATCGTGGCCCAACGCATCCTGGGCCTTCCGAGGAGGTAAGCATCCATGCCTGAGATCGCGGTCGCCACCGGCGCCACCGTCGACACGGCCGAGCTCGGCACCACCCTGATGCACGAACACGTCTTCGTGCGGACGCCCGACATGGCGTGGGACTGGGACGTCGGCTGGGGCGACACCGAAGCCCGGATCGCCGACGCCGTGAAGCGGCTCTCAGATCTCAAGGCCGCCGGCGTCGATTCCATCGTCGACCTCACCGTCCCCGGAAACGGGCGCGACGCCCCCATCCTCAAACGGATCGCCGAACAGACGGACCTCAACATCATCGTCGCCACGGGCTGGTACACGTACGAGTCGCTCCCGCCGTCCTTCCACTGGCGCGGCCTCCTCGGCGGAGGGAACGACGTCGTCCTCACGGAGATGTTCACCCGCGACGTCGAGGAGGGGATCGATGGCACCGGCGTACGGGCCGGGATCCTCAAGTGCGCCACCGACGAGGCGGGCGTCACCCGGGACGTCGAGGCCATCCTCCGGGCCGTCGCCCGAACGCACCGGCAGACGGGTGTCCCCATCTCCACGCACACCCACGCCGCCAGCCGCAACGGCCTCGACCAGCAGCGCATCTTCGAGGAGGAGGGCGTCGACCTGGGCCGAGTCGTGATCGGACACTCCGGGGACACCACCGAGTTGGACTATCTCGAGAAGCTGATCGACAACGGCTCGTACATCGGCATGGACCGGTTCGGGATCGACGCCACCATGCCCTTCGAGGAGCGCGTCGGCGTCGTCGTCGACATGTGCGAGCGAGGCCACGCCGACCGCATGGTGCTGTCGCACGACGCCGCCTGCTACATCGACTGGTTCGACGAGGGGATGCTGAAGGAGACCGCCCCGAACTGGCACTACCTCCACATCAGCCGCGACGTGGTGCCCGCGTTGAAGGAGCGGGGCGTGACCGACGAGCAGGTCAACCGGATGCTGATCGAGAACCCGCGGCGGATCTTCGAGCAGGAGGGCGGCTACTGACCGGAGCGCTGTCCGCGCCCGCTGGTCACACCACGGGGTCGACGCCCAGGTCGCCCATCAGGTCCCGGACCCGTCGTTCGATCTCGTCGCGAATGGGTCGCACCGACTCGAGCGGCTGACCGGCGGGGTCGTCCAAATCCCAGTCGAGATAGCGGGTCCCCGGAACCACCGGGCACGTGTCGCCGCACCCCATCGTCACGACCACGTCGGCCCGCTCGAGCGAAGCGTCGGACCACGCTCTGGGGCGCTCGCCGGCGATGTCGATGCCGACCTCGGCCATCGCGTCGGCCGCCACCGGATGGATCTCGTCGCCGGGATCGGACCCGCCCGAGAGGACCTCGACGCGGTCGCCGGCGAGGTGACGGAGCCACCCAGCGGCCATCTGCGACCGCCCCGCGTTCTTCACACAGAGGAACAGCACCGTGGGTCGATCCGCCACGTTGCTCCCTTCGTCTCGCGCCGGCGACTTCGGACTCGCCCCGATCGTACGCGGCCGGGCGCGAACTCCGGACGGGAGCTGTTCTCCTGCCTGCCGCTAGCCTGAGCGGTCCCGGCGGCACGATCAGCGGGGGAGGAGGCGGTCGCATGGCGTGGGACTTCCAGACCGAGCCCGAGTTCCAGGAGAAGCTCGACTGGATCAGCGAGTTCGTGGCGACCGAGATCGAGCCGCTCGACCTCGGGCTGCCCCGCGACCTCGTCTACGACAAGCGCCATCCGGTGCACGAGGAGGTCGTCCGCCCCCTCCAGAAGCAGGTGAAGGACCAGGATCTGTGGGCGTGCCACCTGGGCCCGGAACTGGGAGGCAAGGGCTACGGCCAGCTCAAGCTGGCCCTGATGAACGAGATCCTCGGCCGCTCGTCGTGGGCGCCGTCGGTGTTCGGCAGCCAGGCCCCCGACTCGGGGAACGCCGAGATTCTCGCCCATTACGGCACCGACGACCAGAAGGAGCGCTACCTCCAACCCCTGCTCGACGGGCGGATCTCGTCGGCCTTCTCCATGACCGAGCCCCAGGCCGGCTCCGACCCCAAGGAGTTCCGGTGCCGAGCCCGCCGTGACGGCGACGAGTGGGTGATCAGCGGCGAGAAGTGGTTCACCTCGAACCTGCGGTATGCCGAGTTCGCCATCGTCATGGTGATCACCAATCCCGACACCTCGGTGTACGAGGGGGCGTCGATGTTCCTCGTCCCCACCGACACGCCCGGCGTCGAGATCATCCGCAACGTGGGGTTGATGGGCGAACGGGAGGGCGAGGGGTCGCATGCGTACGTCCGCTACGACGACGTGCGGGTTCCCGACGCGAATCTCCTCGGGGGCGAGGGGCAGGCCTTCGTCATCGCCCAGACCCGGCTGGGGGGCGGGCGCATCCACCACGCCATGCGCACGGTGGGGATGTGCCAGCGGGCCTTCGACATGATGGGGGAACGGGCGCTCTCGCGGACGACCCAGGGCGAGGTGCTCGCCAAGAAGCAGATGGTGCGGGACGCCATCGCCGAGTCGTGGATCCAGCTCCACCAGTTCCGCCTCCAGGTCCTGCACGCGGCCTGGGTCATCGACCAGGGCGACTCGAAGCAGGCCCGCAAGGAGATCGCGGCCGTGAAGGTGGCCACACCCGCGGTGCTCCACGACATCGTCTACCGGGCCATGCACCTCCACGGCGCCCTCGGCGTTTCGAACGAGATGCCGTTCGCGGGCATGTGGGTGGCCGCCTCGGTGATGGGAATCGCCGACGGACCCACCGAGGTGCACAAGGTCACGGTCGCCCGTCAGGTGCTGAAGGACTACGAGCCGGTCGACGGCCTGTGGCCCAGCCAACACCTGCCCGACCGGGTGGCCGAGGCCCGTCGGCGGTTCGCCCACCTGCTCGAACACGAGGTGGCGAACCAGTGAGCGAAGCCCCCGCGTCGACGGACCTGGTCGACGTCGACCGACTGCTGGCGTGGATGGACGCCGAGGGCCTGGCCGGCGCGGGTGAAACACCTGAGATCGAGCCGATCGGCGGCGGGGCGTCGAACGAGCTGCTGGAGATCCGCCGGGGTGACGAGCGGATGGTGCTGCGTCGCCCGCCCCAGAACGTCCCCGAGGGGCGCAACGAGACCATGATGCGCGAGTACCGGGTGCTCTCGGCGCTGGCCGGCACCGACGTCCCCCACGCGCGGGTCCTCGGCGCGTGCGACGACCCCGAGGTTGCCGGCGCCTGGTTCTACGTGATGGAGCACGTCGACGGGTGGTCGCCGATGCAGGTCGACGGCTGGCCGCCGCCGTTCGACACCGACCTCGACGCGCGTCGGGGCCTCGCCATCCAGCTCGTCGACGGCATCGCCAGGCTGTCGAGGGTCGACTGGCGGGCGAGGGGCCTCGAGGGCTTCGGCCGGCCCGACGGCTTCCACGAGCGCCAGGTCGACCGCTGGCTCGCCTTCCTCGACCGCGTGAAGTTCCGGGAGATCCCCGGCCTCGACGTGGCGGCAGAGTGGCTCCGGGCCCGCCGGCCGAGTCGCTACGAGCCCGGGATCATGCACGGCGACTACCAGTTCGCCAACGTGATGTTCGCCCACGGGGCCCCGGCTCGGCTGGCCGCCATCATCGACTGGGAGATGGCCACGGTCGGCGACCCGCTCCTCGACCTCGGGTGGGTGGTCATGGGCTGGCCCGACGAGGGCGAGGACCGCTCGGGGAGCGGATACGTCGACTACACGGGGATGCCGAACCGGGCCGAGCTGCTCCAGTACTACGAGGAGGTGTCGGGGCGGCCGACCGACGAGATCGACTACTACGTCATCCTGGCGAGGTTCAAGATGGCCTGCGTGCTCGAACAGGGCTACGCCCGCTACGTGGAGGGCAAGGCCGACAACCCGAAGATGGAGGCGTTCGGCGACGTCGTCCTCGACATGGCCCGCAACGCCGCCGAACTCGCCGAGTCGACGACGCTGTAAGACAAGACCCTGTGTGTGCATGGCGTCGCGCTGGAGCGCGACGCCATGCACACACAGGGTCTGAGGGGGGCAACGTGGAACTGGAAGGGAAGGTCGCCCTGGTGACGGGGGCCAGTCGGGGGATCGGGCGGGCGACGGCGCTCGCGCTCGCCGACGCCGGCGTGGCCGTGGCGTGCGCGGCCCGCGCCACCGACGCGCAGCCCAAACCGCTGCCCGGCACCATCGACGAGACCGTCCGCGACATCGAGGCTCGAGGCGGCCGCGGGCTCGCCGTTCCCGTCAACCTCGCGGACGACAACTCGACCGTCGCCATGGTCGCAACGACGGCCGAACACTTCGGCCGCATCGACGTGCTCGTCAACAACGCCGCCGTCACGTTCCCCGGTGACCTCGACATCGACATCCAACGCTTCGAGCTGGTGATGGCGATCAACACCCGGGCGCCCCTCGTCGCCACCCGCGAGGCGGCCGGTCACATGGAGCGCGGCGGAGGTGGAGCGATCGTCGACGTGTCGTCGGCCGCCGCGCTCCGTCCCATCACCGGGCTGCTCGCGTACGGCATGTCGAAGGCCGCCCTCGAACGCATGACCATCCAGAACGCCGAGGAGCTGAAGCCCAAGGGCATCGCCGTGAACTGCTTCCGCGTCGACATCCCGGTGGCGTCGGAGGGATTCGTCGCCAACGCTCCCGACCTCGACCACTCGACCTGGGAGCCGCCCGAGGTGCCCGCCGAAGGCATCCTCTGGATGCTCCGCCGGCCGCCCGACTACACCGGAAACCTGGAGAGCATGGCCGAACTGCAAGAGCGGGAGGGGATCATGGCCACACGGGTCGGGGCGAGGGAGGCCCAAGGCTGATGCTCCACTCCCGGGCCAAGGCGACGACGTGAGCGCCGCCACCGTCACGATCCCGCGTCGCTTCATCGGACCACCCGCGTCGGCCAACGGCGGCTACGCGTGCGGCACCGTCGCGCTGGCTTTGACCGATGGCCCCGCCGAAGCCACGCTGCGGATGCCGCCGCCGGTGGACCGTCCACTCCGGGTCGAAGTGGGCGATGACGCTTCGGCGCTCTACGACGGCGACACCGTCGTCGCCCAGGCCCGCACCGCCGAGGTCGCACTCGCGGTCCCCGAACCCGTGCCCTTCGACGACGCGGTGGCCGCCTCGAAGCGCTTCGGCGTCTCCGAGTACCAGGCGTCGCATCCGTTCCCGGGATGCTTCACCTGTGGGCCGGCCCGCGAAGAGGGTGACGGCCTGCGGCTGTTTCCCAGCGTCGTCGAGCGCCCCGAGCCGATCGTGGCCATCCCCTGGATCCCGGACGGCTCGCTCGCCGCCGCCGACGGGCGCATCGAGCCCACCGTGCTGTGGGCGACGCTCGACTGTCCGAGCGCGTTCGGTGCGGGTCTCACCGACGACGCCACGGACGACGAGAACCCCTCGGTGCTCGGTCGCATGCAGACCGTCATCGCACGCCGGCCGGCACCCGACGATCGTCTCGTGGTCGGCGGGTGGCCGGTCGCCCGCGAAGGTCGGAAGCGCGTCGCAGGGTCGGTGATCTGGTCCGGCGACGGTGAGACGCTCGCCTACACCCTCGCCACGTGGATCGCCCTGAGCGACGAACAGCTCGAGGCCTTCGGCGCCAGCGGCGGTCCCTGATCGCATCGACAGCGGCCTCACGTTCCGCTGCTACGGTCCGCCTCGATGCCTGACTGGTTGGACCACGACGTGCTACGTCAGATGTCGGTGGGCGTGCTCATCGCCCTCGGCGTCGCCGCGCTGTTGGTGTTCCGCTTCGTGACCAAGATGGTCACCCGGCTGATCATGCTGGGGGTGATCGCGGTGCTGGCCATCGGGGTGTGGCTCCAGTGGGACAACCTCCAGGACTGCGCCGACGACTGCTCGTGTGAGCTGTTCGGTCAGGACGTGCACGTGCCCCGGTGCGAGGAAGCCCAGGAACAGTTCGAAGGCCTCGGAGTCGTGGTGGTGGGCTGAGCCCTCAGCCGACGCCGGCGCCCTCGTGTTCGAGGAGCCACCGCTTGCGCTCGACGCCGCCTCCGTAGTTGCCGATGCCGCCCGCCGCCGGAACGATCCGGTGGCAGGGCAACACGACCCCCACCGGATTGCTCCCCACCGCCGTGCCCACCGCTCGCACGGCGCGGGGGTTCCCGATGTGGCGGGCGAGGTCGCCGTAGGTGACCGTCTCACCGGCCCCGACGGTCCGCAGAGCCTTCCACACCGCCTCCTGGAACGGGGTGCCGGCGACGTCGACTGACAGATCGTCGATGGCCCGCACGTCGCCTTCGAAGTACCGCCGCAGCGCGGTGGTCACGCCTCCGGGGTCGGCATGCTCCCGGAGGTCGGCATCGGGGAATCGGCGGGTGACCACGTTCTTCCCGCTCCCCGACCGGTCATCGAAGCGCACCTCGCAGAGAGCGCCGTCGACAACCGCGGCGGCCAGGGTTCCGATCGGGCTGTCCAGATGGGTGATCTCCACACGGGTCATACCGCCGTTCTACTCCACCGTGAGTGATCCGCGCGGGGCTATCTGCCACCGACTCGCCGATCCCCGCCCGTTGCCGGCAGTAAGCGACCCCCCTATGCCGGGTCGAAAAGTACGCGGAGGGCGTCAGGGCCGCGGAAGGCAAAGCCGACCACGCTCGGCTCCGGATGATCGGGATCGAGGCGGAGATTGGGGAGGCGATCGAGCACGGCGTCGAGCGCCACCCGCATCTCGGCGCGCGCCAGGTGCATCCCCAGGCACTGGTGGCGGCCGGTCCCGAATGCCAGGTGCGGCTCGAGCTCACGGTCCGGGTCCCACTCTCCCGGATGGTCGAAGTGCTCGGGGTCGCGGTTGGCGGCTCCGGTCGACACGAGAACGTACGCGCCCTCGGGGAGGGTGACCCCGCCGAGGTCGACCTCGCGGGTGGTCTTTCGCATCACCACCGTGACCGCGGTCTCCCAGCGCAGTGACTCCTCGACCAGCGGAGCCACCAGGGCCCGGTCGTCGCGCACCTTCTCGAGAACGTCGGGACGACACAGCAGCGCGGTGAACATGCTGCCGCTCGCGTGGTGGGTCGTCTCGGCGCCGGCGGGGAACAGGAGCCGCAGGAAGCCGATGATGTGGTCGTCGTCGAGCCCCTTGCCGTCGACCTCGGCGGTGACGATGTCGCTGACCAGGTCGTCGCGCGGGTTCTGCTTGCGGTCTTCGACGATGGGCTCGAGGTAGTCACGCATCGCCTGCGCCGCCGTGAACGCCTCGGGGTGCTCCTGGCCCGAGGTGATCGCCTGCGCCCAGCGGTGGATCTGCTCGTGATCGGCGTCGTCGGCGCCCATCATCGCCGAGATGATCCGGACGGGGAAGCGGCTGGTGAACTCCTCGACCAGCTCCGCCTCGCCCTTCGGGGCGATGTCGTCGAGGAGCCCGTCGATGACCGGGTGGATGACGTCCTGTTCCCACCGTTCCATGGCCGACGGGCGGAAGGCGTAAGCAACGATGTTGCGGTAGTGACGGTGCTCGTCGCCGTCCATCCCGACGATCATCGGCCCCATCAGCGGCTCCATGGTGTCGGCGGTACCCCGGGACGAGAACGTCTGAGGGTCGCGCAACACCTCCTCGGCCAGCTCCCAGGTGAGCACGATGTAGAAGGGGTCCTCGATCTCCTCGATGCGCTGCACCGGGCAGTCGGAGCGCTGCCCCTTCCACGACGGGTAGGGGTTGACCATCGGGTCGATCTGGGGTTCGGGTGTCATCTCAGCTGCTTCGGTGTTCATGGAATCCCTCGTTCAGACCTTGATCCGGTTGCCTGTGTCGGCGGTCTCGACCTCGACCTCGGCCCCGACCCATTCGACCTTCTCGATCTCGGTGAGCAGGTCGGCGTCGTGGATCTTGGCGTAGGCACGATCGCCTTCGGGGAGGTCGAGGATGGCGAGCCCCCAGTCGGGGGACCCGTCGCGGGCGTGGGCCACGGTGTAGGTCGCCACGGTGGCCGGGCCCGCGTACTCCTCGCGAAGGGCCTTCTTCGGGTGGTCGGCGTCGACCTTCGCCTGCACCGCGGCCTCGTCGGGCGGCTCCACCGGCCCCGGCTCGGTCGAGTAGACGCCGTAGACGTGCTTGGTCATGTGCATCCCGACTCCGGACACCAGGCCGAAGGCGCCCGGGTCGCGCCGGAGGACGTCGACCATGGTGGCGACGGCGTGGGTCATGTAGTTGCTTCCCGCCCCGCCGGAGAAGGGCAGCCCGCCGGTCACGGTGACGCCCCGGGTGTCGTCGGCTCCCAGGTCGAGGGCGTCGAGACCGAAGTTGATCGAGCTGCCGAAGCACGAATACAGGTCGAGGTGGGCGACGTCGTCGATCCCGACACCGGCCCGCCCCAGCGCCTCGGCCGACGCGGCGCGCATCGCGGGCGACTCCCAGAGCGGGTCGTGTTCGGCGAGGTAGTGCGGGTCCTCGGCGTAGCACCAGCCCCTCAGGTACACCCGCTGGTCGGCGGGAACGCCCAGCTCGTCGGCCGCCTCGTGTGAGGCCACGATCACCGCCGACGCCATGTCGACGTCCATGACCGAGACCATGTACTTGGTGTAGGGGTACCCCACGAGCCGGTTCTCGGGCGTGGGCGTGATGAGATCCGAGGCACTGCGCTCGAGCGGGAACCAGGCGTGGGGGTTCTCGGCCGCCACCTTCGTCATCGGCGCCATCAACTCGCCGAGGTGCTCCCGGTAATCGTCGGGCTCGATGCCCAGGTGGGCCCGGCGGGCGACGTCGAAGACCGGGAACGTCAGCCAGGCCTGGAACACGTCGTGGGCGATCTCGGCCGGGTGGAACGGCGCCTCGAAGGGGAAGTCGCGCCGCTCTTCGGGCCTGTACGACCACTGGGGCTTCTCACCCTGCTTCTTGAGGCGACGCCGGGTGTCGAGGGCCTCGGCCCCGGTGACCACGGCCACCCTCGAGTCGCCGGAGAGGATGGCCGCGGCGGCCTCGTTGATCAGCTGCTGGGGGCGGGTGCCACCGATCCCGGCGTACTCCTGGAACCCGGGCGAGATGCCGAGAAGCTCGGAGAGGCGGCCCGGCGGGTCGTCGTACTGCCAGCTCTGGCAGTAGACGATGCGGAGGGCGTCGATCGTGCTCAGCAGGTCGCCCGTCGCCGAGGCGTCGTCGGCCGCGGAACGGATCACCGTCTCCCACTGATCGAGCGGCTCCGGTGCCGGCCCGCCGTCGGGCCGCGAGACGAACTGCCCCACCCCGATGACACAGGGCTCGCGTCCGGTCAGGGCGCCACTCATCGGACCACCACTCCAGGGTGTGTGAGCAAATGGTGGGGTGATGACCCCACCATTTGCTCACACTCTCGGGGTGTCAGGGTCAGCGGGCCTGCCACTTGGGCTCCCGCTTCTCGGCGAAGGCCTCGGGGCCTTCCTTGGCGTCCTCGGTCTGGAACACCCGTCCGGCGATCTCGCTCTCGATGTCGAGGGCTTCCTTCTGGCTCACCCGCATCCCCCGCAGCACCGACTCCTTGGTGCCCTGGACGGCGAGCGGCGCGTTGACGGTGATGCGGCGGGCCCACTCGAACGCCCTGTCCATGAGCTGGTCGGGCTCGACGATCTCGTTGACCACGCCCATGCGGTGGGCGTCTTCCGCGGAGAAGGCCTCGGCCGTGAGGAGGAACGCCATGGCGTGCACGTAGGGGATCTGGCGAGGCAGCCGGGCCGTGGTACCGCCACCGGCGAACAGGCCCCGCTTCGGCTCCATCACCCCGAAGCTCGCGTTGGGGGTGGCGACCCGGATGTCGGTGCCGCAGAGCATCTCCATGCCGCCGGCCACACAGGGGCCGTCGATGGCGGCGATCACCGGCTTGTTGAGCTTCACGCCCCGCAGCACCGCCTCGGTGCCGTCGGTGAGCTTGCACCCGTCGATCTCGGTGACCTCGCCCGACTGGATCTGCTTCTGCAGCTCGGTGATCTGGGGGATGTAGGTCTTGAGGTTGGCGCCCACCATGAACTGCCCAGGCACGCCGGTGACGATCGCGGCCCAGATGTCGTCGTCGTCGATGCACCGGTGCCAGGCCGCCGCCAGATCGCGGAACCCGTACATGTCGAGCGCGTTGCGCGACTCGGGGAAGTCGATGGTGATGACCGCGAGGTGGTCGTCGGTGGTCTCGAAGTGGACGGGCACGGTCAGATCGGTGAATCGGTCAACGCGATGGTCACGGTCTTGGTCTCGAGGAAGCCCTCGATGGCCTGCTTGCCGCCTTCACGCCCGAGGCCCGACTGCTTGTAGCCGCCGAAGGGTGCGTTGGGGAGCACGGTGTAGCCGTTGATCCCGAAGGTGCCGGCCCGCACCGCCTTGGCCACCCGCATCGCTCGCCGGGTGTCATTGGTGTGGATCGACGCACCGAGGCCGTAGCTGGTCTCGTTGGCGAGGCGGATGGCCTCCTCCTCGTCGCTGAACGGCACCGCCGCGAGCACCGGGCCGAAGATCTCCTCCTGGGCGATCGTCATCGAGTTGTCGACGTCGGCGAAGAGGGTGGCGTTCACGAAGTTGCCGTTCTCCAGCTCCCCGTCGGGCCGATCGCCTCCGCACACGAGGCGGGCGCCCTCCTCGGCGCCCTTCTCGATGTAGCCGGTGACCTTCTCGAGCTGCTGCTTGTTGATCAGGGGTCCCGAGGTCGTGCCCGCGTCGAAGGGATCGCCGAGCACCGACGCCCCGGCCATGGCGGCGGCAGCGTCGACGAGTTCGTCGTAGATCGACTCCTGCACGAGCGCGCGGGTGTGGCACACACAGCCCTGGCCCGACAGGCCCATCGAAACCATGCCCATGGCGTTGGCAGCCACGGAACCGATGTCGACGTCGTCGAAGATGATGTTGGGGCTCTTGCCGCCCAGCTCGAGCGACACCCGCTTGATGTCGGCGGCGCCCGCCTCCATGATCCGCCTCCCCACGGCGCGGGAGCCGGTGAAGGTGACCTTGTCGACGCCCGGGTGGGTGATGAGGGCCTCACCGGTGGTGGGCCCGTCGCCGAGCACGAGGTTGAAGACCCCGGGGGGCACCCCGGCCTCCTCGAGCAGTTCGGTGAGGCGGATGACCGAGAACGTGGCGTACTCGCTCGGCTTGAGCACCACGGTGCAGCCGGCGGCGAGGGCCGGTGCGACCTTCTGGGCGAAGAGCATGATGGGGGCGTTCCACGGGATGATCGCCCCCACGACCCCGACCGGCTCCTTGAGCGTCATGATCTGGAAGTCGGAGCCGGTGAACGTGGGCAGGGTCTCACCGGCGATCTTGTCGACCCAGCCGGCGTGGTGCTCGAAGGCGTCGGCGCCGAACTCGGCCGACACCTGGTAGATCGAGCTGAAGCCCACCGGGAGGCCGTTGTCGTAGGTCTGGATACGGCTCAGCTCGTCGGCGTTCTCGGCGAGCAGGTCGGCGACGCGGCGTAAGAGTTTGGTGCGGTCCTTGGCCGTCCACCGGGTCCAGTCCGACTCGTCGAAGGCCTTGCGCGCGGCCTGGACGGCCTGGTCGACCTCGTCGGCGGTGGCGGTCGAGAAGGTGCCGCACTCCTCGTTGCTGGCCGGGTGCACGTGGGTCCAGGGCTCGCCCGATCCGTCGCGCCATTGACCCCCGATGAACTGGCGTCCGTCCTTGATCCCCAGCTCGTCCTTGTGCGGCAGCACCGAGATCGCCATGCGTGGATTCCCCCTCAGCCCGCGTGTCGAAAACGATGCGTCGCGGGCATGTACCTGACACCGCTGTCAGGTTCTCTGTCTATCACCCCAACGCTCGTTTGAACAGGCCGCGGCCCCGGCCATCTCCGACCAACGGGAGGAATCGGGCCACCCCGCGCCGAACTCGTCGGCATGACCCGGAAGGCCGTGGCGGTCGCGGCGTTCATGATCGCCGCGCTCGCGACACCCGCGGGCGTTTCGGCCACGACCTGCGACCTGCTCCATGAAGACGTCGAGGTCCCCACCCGCGACGACGTGACCCTGCCCGCGGAGCGGAACGACAACGTGAACGTGGTCCTGCCCGACGGCTACTGCGCCTCGGGGGCCGAGTACCCGGTGGTGCTGCTCCTCCACGGCGCCGGCGACACCTACGAGACCTGGATCGAGAACACCGACATCGAGGACTTCGTGTGGGATGCCGGACTCGAGGTCATCGTCGTGACGCCCGACGGCGGCAAGGCAGGTGACGACGCGTCGCCGGCAGGCTGGTACTCCGACTGGGCGGACGGCTCGGCCGACTGGGAGACGTTCCACACCCGCGATCTGGTGGAGTTCGTCG
>CAZTOV010000023.1:0-25796 GCA_964615175.1 uncultured Burkholderiales bacterium | reverse complement strand
ACCTCGTCGGTCACGTGCCCCTCGAGGTCGATGAAGAAGCAGTAGTCGCCGAGTCCCCGCTTGGTGGGTCGCGACTCGAGCTTGGTGAGGTTGATGGCCCGAGCGGCGAACTCCTGGAGGATCGCGAGGAGCGAGCCCGGCCGGTCCTGGCTCTGGAAGCAGACGATCGACGTCTTGTCGTGACCGGTGGGCGCCGGGACCCCGTGGCCGATGACCACGAAGCGGGTCTCGTTCTCGGGGTGGTCCTCGACGTCCTTGGCGAGGGCGCGGAGCCCGTAGATCTCGCCCGCGTGGGCGGTGCCGATGGCTGCGATGTTGTCGCGCTTGGACCGCGCCACCTTCTCCACCGCCTCCGCCGTCGAGTTGGCGGCCTCGATCGACGCCTTCGGCAGCTTGTCGGCGAGCCACATCCGGCACTGGGCGGTGGCCTGCGGGTGCGACATCACCGTGCTGATGTCACGGCGCTTGGCACCCTGCTTCGCGAGCAGGTTGAGCGCCACGGGGAGCACCACTTCGCGCTGGATCAGCAGGTCGGTGTCGAAGGCCAGACTGTCGAGGGTGACGGTGACCGCACCCTCGATCGAGTTCTCGATGGGCACGACCCCCAGATCGGCGTCGCCGCGCTCGACCGCCGTGATGACGTCGGGCACGGCCCGCTCCGGGACGTGCTCCTCCTCCGCCAGATCGGCCTGGGTGAGCATCGCCTCCTCGGTGAAGGTGCCGTGCGGCCCCAGGAATGCGACACGAGCCATGGCCGAGCATCCTAGTGTCGCCGCTGTTCCCGACCCGGAGGCGATCTCGCGAGCCATGGACGTATTCGAGGCCATTTGGACGACCCGGGCGATGCGACGCCTCGACCCTGACCGCGACGTGTCGGAGGAGGACCTGTGGAAGGTCCTCGAGGCATCGACCAAGGGCCCGTCGGGCGGCAACCGCCAGCAGCTCCGCTGGGTGGTCGTTCGCGACCCCGAACAGAAGGCCCGCCTGGGCGAGGTCTACCGCTCGATCTGGGAGGGGTACCAGGGGCGCCTCCATCCCGATCGGCTCGAAGACGAGTCGGTCAGCCGCAACATGGGGTCGGCGCGCCACCTGGCGGAACATCTCGAGGAGGCCCCGGCGCTGCTCGTCGCCTGCGCCCGCCGACGGGGCGACGTGGAGGCGGCCGTGTACCCGGGCATCTGGAACCTGTGCCTGGCGGCGCGGGCGCGGGGCCTCGGCACCACCCTCACCACGATGATCAAGGGACGGTCCGACACGGTCCGTGAGATCCTCGACCTCCCCGACGACGTCGAGATCTTCGCGTTGGTGCCGATCGGGTATCCCCTGGGACGATGGGGCGAGGCCCGACGACGGCCCGTGGAAGAGGTCGTGCACTGGGACGGTTGGGGACAGCAGCGGGAATCAGCAGCGGGAACGGGAGACACCGATGAGTGATCAGGAGATCAGCGCCGAGGCGCACCCGAAGCAGACGGTCGAGGTCGAGGACCGGACGATGGCCTACGTCGAGATGGGCGAGGGCGATCCGATCGTCTTCCTCCACGGCAACCCGACGTCGTCGTACCTGTGGCGCAACATCATGCCGCACCTCCGCGACCAGGGCCGCTGCATCGCCCCCGACCTCATCGGGTGCGGCGACTCCGACAAGCTGCCCGGCGCCGACTCCGACTCGTACCACTACCTCGAGCACGTGCAGTACCTCGACGGCTTCCTCGACGCCGTCGACGCCACCGACGACGTCACGTTCGTGATCCACGACTGGGGCTCGGCGTACGGCTTCGACTGGGCGAGCCGACACCCCGACTCGGTGAAGGGCATCGCCTTCATGGAGGCGATCGTGATGCCGGTGACGTGGGACCAGTGGCCCGAAGCGGCCCGCGAGATCTTCCAGGCGTTCCGCTCGGACGCCGGCGAGGAGATGTGCCTCGAGAAGAACCTGTTCGTGGAGGGCATTCTCCCCGCCGCGATCATCCGCGACCTCACCGACGAAGAGATGACCGAATACCGCCGGCCTTTCCGCGAGGGCGGTGAGGCGCGCCGACCGACGCTCTCCTGGCCCCGCGACGTCCCCATCGCCGGCGAACCCCCTGAGGTCGTCGAGCGCGTGAAGGCTTACGGCGATTGGTTGTCGAACACCGACGTTGCCAAGCTGCTGATCCCCGCCGACCCGGGGTCGATCCTCAGCGGCGACCAGCTCGACTTCGCGCGCTCGTGGCCCAACACCACCGAGGCCGACCCGGTCCCCGGCATCCACTTCATACAGGAGGACTCACCCCACCAGATCGGACGCGCCATCTCGGAGTGGTTCGTCGACCTGTAACGACCGGGGGTGGGTCAGTCGCGAGCGGCCTCGCCGGCCAACTTCCAGGCTTCCCTGACCGTGTGGGTGAGGATGTCGACCTGGAGGCCCTTCTCGACACACAGGCTCGCGCCCAGCCCGAGCACCCGACGTTTCACGTCCTCGTTGAGGAACCCCGACAGGACGACGACGACGCTCGACGGGGCCACCTCGCGTAACCGCGGCAGGGCTTCGAGGCCGTCCATACGGGGCATCGAGAGATCGAGGAGCACGACGTCGGGTTGCGTGCGCTCGACCACCTCGATGGCCTCGAGCCCGTCGGCGGCTTCGCCCACGATCTCGAGGTCGTCTTCGGCTTCGAGGACGGCCTTGACGAGCACACGGATGTCGGGAGCGTCGTCAGCGATGACGACCGTGCAGCGGCTCATCTGGGGAACTCGGCCGGACGTTCACGGGTGAGCGACCCGGGCTCGATCTCGCCCGAGGTCTCGAGCATCCGGTCGACCAACGCCCGCGCTGCCTCGATGGTGCGCTCCACGGCGCGCCGGGCCTCGGCGATCTGGTCGAGGTCGAAGGACCAACGGGCGATGGTCAGCCCCTGGATGATGTTGTCGTTGATCTCGACCGCCTGGCGCTGGCGCATGTGCATCTCCCGCAACTCTCGCGCAGCCTGCTCGCCCCGCCGGCGTTCGGTGACGTCACGCACGTCGGCGATCACCTTGGTCTGACCGTCGACCTCCATCGGGCTGAGACTCACTTCGACGGGGAACTCGCTGCCGTCTCGGCGCACGCCGAGCAGTTCGAACCCGGCTCCCATCTCCCGCGTGCGCGGCTCGGCCGCGTACCCGTCGCGGTGCTGGACGTGCGATTCGCGGAATCGCTCCGGAATGAGCATCTCGACAGCATGACCGATCACGTCATGGGGCGCGTATCCGAACACGTCGCTCACCCGATCGTTGATCATCTCGATGGTGCCGTCGAGCGACGCGATCAACAGCACGTCGGGTGAGGACTCGATGATCTGACGGAACCGGGCCTCGGCAGCACGCAACTCGCTCAGGTCGACCGCGTGGACGACCAGGTACTCGGGCTCACCATCGTCGTCGCGCATGATCGCCACGTTGGTGAGCGACGGCACCGTGCTGCCGTCGGACCGCAGATAGCGCCGTTCGGTGCGATACATACGGCTGCCGGTGCGGAGCGCCCGGTCAAGCGCCATCTGGCTGACGGGCCGGTCATCGGGGTGAGTCAGTTCGGTGAGCGCCTTCGAGGCCAGCTCGTCGGCCGACCGGCCCAGCAGCTGGACCATGGGAGCGTTGACCTGGACCAGGGTTTCATCGGGCGCGGTGAGTGCCATGGCGACGGGGGCTTCCTCGAACGCGGCCCGGAACCGCTCCTGGGCCCCCCGCAGTTCCCGCTGTGCTTCCTCGAGGGCGTTGATCTGGCCCTCGAGGGCGTCGGCCATCGCGTTCACCTCGGTCGCCACCGCCTGGAACTCCGCGCTGCCGGTCACATCCGCGCGCGCCGAATGTTCGCCGGCACCGATGTGCCGGACCGTGCGGGCCAGACCGGCCAGAGGTCGCACGAGTCGGTTGCCCAGCACGAGTACCGCGAAGACGGTGGCGCCGACGATGAGGGCGACGAGAATGGTCAACTTGCCCAGTTCCTCGTCCACTCGGGCCAGGGCTTCGCTCTCGTCCTCCTCGACGATCACGAAACCGGGGAAGGCCCCTGCCGCGGCCACAGCCGCGATGACCTCGGTACCGTCGCGATCGAGGGTGCCGACTCGGTCGTCATCGACGAGGTCATCGATGGGGTACCGCTCGCCTTCCACGACACGGCTCCGTTCCGGGTGCGAGAGGAGGGTGCCGTTGGGAGCGGCGACGATCACTCGAGCCGAATCTCCGAACAGGCGGACCTGGAGCGCCTGGACCGTCAGCGCCAACGGTACCTGCCCCTCGAGTACGCCGACGACCGTTCCGGGGGGGTTCTCGACCGGGACCGCGATCTTGATCGCGACATTCCCGCTGCTGGTCACCCGAGCCACCGACTCCCCGCTCTCGACGACCTCGGTGACGCTCGTGTCGGGTGGCACCGAGCCCGCCCGGAGCAATCGATCGGCCGCCGTCGCTGCCACGGCGTCGCCGCCGGCATCACGGAGCACGAGTTGGTCGTAGGGGGACACCACCCGCATCGCCACCGCGAGAGACGTCGCGGCGCTCGGCGACAGCGAGGAGACGTCCTCTTGGGCCGCGAGGAGGGCGAGGCTCGAGGTGAGCCCTTCGATCCGCGCGTCCAGTTCGCTCGCCATCCTCTCCGCCGCGCCAAGGCTCACCTGTTCAGCCTCGTCGCGAAGGGCATCGCTGGCCGACGACCGGATGACCAGCGAACCGATGGCCCATCCCGCGATCCCCACGGCCAGGGCCGCCGCGGCGAGCCGCACACCCAGGCGTGAGATGTCGACGTGCTTCATCGGCGACCGGTCCGGTTTCATTCGAGCACCTCGTCAGCCTGCTGCACCAACGGCCCGGGGAAGGGTGGCAGGTCCAGCTCGGTCGCCTTGCCGCGATCGAGGACGACGCGAAACTGCCGTGGGTCCTCCACGGGGACTTCCGAAGGGGCGTCACCCCCGAGGATCCGCACGGCCTGACGGCCGAGCTGGGCGAGCAACTCGTCGGTGTCGGGCTCGAGCACGATCGTCGCCCCCTGCGTGAAGGTCGTGTTGGCGACGATGGGGAGCCCGGCGGCCGTCGCCGCCGGCTCGATGACGGATGAGGAGCGGACCGACGTGGGCGTGTTGACCACGACGATCGCGCCCACGCCGGCGTCGGCGAGCGCGGCGACGGCACGGTCGATGTCTTCGTCCGACGCGAACACTTCGGTGGTCGCCTGCAGACCCAGCGTCTCGGCGGCCGTGACCATGGCGTCCCTCGCCGGCGGTCCGGCGGGGTCGGCCTCGGGGACGAGAATCCCGACGTGCTCGAGGTCGGGGATGCCGGTCGCGGCGAGGTCGAGCGTGCGATCGGCCGGGACTCGGAATGTCACTCCGGTGAGGTTGCCCGACGGGGCGTCCTCGTCGTCGACCAACCCCACCGCCATCGGGTCGTTCACGAGGAACAGGATCGGCACGTCCGAAGTCAGCTCGGCGGCGGCGGCCGCTCCGCTACTCGAGAAGGCGAAGATGAGGTCGACACCGGCGTCGAGCCACTCGCGGATCCGGGTCTCGATCTGCTCCGGTTCGACGAGGGTTTCGCCGAGCGGATCCTCCTGGACGAACTCGAGGGTCTCGTTCGGCACGAAACCGGCCGCGCGGAGCGGGTCGAGCACGGGCTCGAGGCTCTCCGATGGGACCGCCCGCAGGAACGCCACTCGCACCGACGCGTCGTCGTCACCATCGATGCCACAGGCGGTCGCCCCCACGAGCAGCATGATCGGCAGCACGAGGAGGCCGATGCTCGGGCGCCACAACATCCACTGGCCTCCGGGGTGAGGTGTCGACAAACGGGTGCGAGGAATCCCGCCAGTATACGGACGGTCGCGATGGCGCATTTCGGACGAACCGCCAGCTTTCCTACAGGGACGACGAACCGGGTGGTTTGTACTCGGGCGGCATCGGGCGAAGGGACAGATTCAGACGGTGATGACCGGCGGTGACCGCAGGCCTCACAGAATCTGGAAGCTCCAGGTGAACGAACCCTCGACCTCGAAGTCGCCCGCCTCGAAACCCTCGGGGTAGTGCAGCAACCGCACCGTCGCGACGTGGCGTCCCGGATCGAGGTTCACAGGAGGGCTCTCCATCTCGTCGGGGTCGTACACGAGTCGATCGGGGATCGCACTGGTGTCGGCCGGTTCGGTGGATGCGGCGGTGACGTCGACGCCGTCGAGGATCAGGCGAGCGACCCGGTTCGCGGGCTCGAAGTCCAGGTCGACGATCACGATCGCCTCACCCGTGAGCTGGTTGTCGGGGATCGGCTCGACGCTCCCCAGCCAATCGGGCCTTTGATCGGGCGGATCGGTCGTCTCGGTCAATCCCTCCTGCGGGATCTCCTCGCTCGCGTCATTCGCGCCGGGCTCGCCCGATGTACATGCGGCGAGCACCAGCGCTGCGATCAGCAGCACAGCGAACGTCGGGACGCGACGGAGCCAGGTCATCACCATACGAGTAACCGGGAGCCCCAGGATGGTAAACGCTTCCGGAGAGCACCCGGCGGCTGACGTGTGACAAGACCCTGTGCAGGCGCGGATCGGGGCCGCTCCCTTGGGGGCGGCCCCGATCCACCAACCAATCTGACAGGAGGACCCGCGTCTTCGCGAGGGGGACTCGCGACGGGGTGCCTGACGCTCTCTCCACACCCGAACGGGTTTCGAGTCGCGCTCGTCACCGCTGCCTGTGATGAGTGCGCTCCGCGTGTGGGAGGCTCGGGAATCGCCGATCGCAGGTCGGCGTATTCAGACCTCGACTTCGGGAGCACCGAGATGAATCACGACGACTCCTGGGATGCGCTCGCCGACCGCCTCGCGGCGGCGCTGCACCTCACGAGCGCCCCGCTGGCGATCACGTTCCGCGACGACGTCCCCGACGACGTGCCCGGCTACGACGCCCCGATCCCCGACCCGACCGCCGACGGTCGCACGGGACGCGTCCCCGCGGGATGCGCGTTCTGGATGGCGGGAGCGGAGCGGACCTTCGCCACCGTGCCCGAAGACCACGGCAACTGCAGCGTGGGCAGCCTCACGCACGGTCTCATCGACCTGGAGTCCGCTGCCGGCAACGCCGACGTGGCGACGCTGCTCGAGTCGGGATGGGTCGACGAGACCGCCTTCCCGACGATTCCGGTGGTCACCGAACGGCCGGGGGCGATCGTCTACGGGCCGTTGGCCGAGACACCCACCGCTCCGAGCGTCGTCCTGCTCCGCCTCAACGCCGCTCAATTGATGACCGTGACCGACGCCGTGCCCGACGTCGCCATCGAAGGCAAACCCCAATGTCACGTGGTCGCCATGGCCAAGGAAGAGGGGCGGGTCGCGGCGAGCGTCGGATGCGCGTTGAGCCGTGCCCGCACCGGCATGCCCGCCACCGAGATGACCTGCGCGGTCCCCGGGGAGCAACTCGCGGACGTCGTTGAAGCCATCGAGCAGGCCGCCGAGGTCAACGCCACCGTGGCCCGCTACGCCGGCGAGGACGCCACCCGGTTCGCTCCGGTGGGCTGACCTGGCAACAGCCTCGCGAAGGCCACGGTGCCTTCCGTCACGGCGCCCGTGGACTGCGCCGTTGACGGCCGTTCATTTGCAGCCGAACTCGGTGACGACGGCCCTTCCGGCGTCCACCCGACAAATGAGCGTGGTGCCCCAAGGGATGTGACGAGCGTCGAAGCTGGAACTACTCGTATAGACGATCTCTCCCTGACCTGAGGCGCTCTGTGGCGGGAGCATCTTCCCGTTCAGCGTGTGCACGGTGACGAGCGCGCCGGCGCCGACCGAGGTGGACGATCCAAACGCGGACTGGAACCCGTAGTACTCGAAGGTGCACTCGGTCACGCCGGGCTCAGCACCCTCACAAGCGACGGGGGTCGTCGGCAGCGGCGCCGCGTTCGCGGCCGGAACGAGCAACACGGCCAGCGCGGCGGCCGCGACAAACGCAACGATGATGCGCAGGGTCTTCATTCAGAGGCTCCTCATCAAGGCGGAGCAGGGTCTTCGACGACGCGCCCCGGAGTTCCTTCCGTCTGTGACATGCCGCTTCTCAGCTGCTCGGAAGCTCCATCCGGTCGAACTCCGAGCGCACGGTCCGAAAACGGTCCAAGGCACGCCGTGCCGCACTCGGCACGGGCGCGACGATCGAGATCGTGACACGGCGGGATCGCCGGCCAGGGGCCCAGGACGTCACGCGCCGCCCTCTCGCCCCTCGGTGATGATGGCCAGCACCCGGCTCTCCGGTGAGAATCCCAGCACCGGCCGGTGCTCCCCGGCCTGGTGGAGGGCGGCGACGCCGGCAGCCCCCGACGGCGTGGTTGCGATCCCGCACTCGGCGAGCAGCGCCACGGTGTGATCGCACTGCTCGTCCGTGACCGTCACGAAGTGATCGGCGTCGCGCGCGAGCGCGGCCAGCGCCACGTGTGACGGCTCCTTGCAGTCGAGTCGGCCCATCGACGAGGCCGGCCCGTCCACGGTCACCGGCCGTCTGGCTTCGATGCTCCCGGCCAACGCGGGCGCAGCAGCAGGCTCCACGACGACCACGGCGGGCCCATCACCCCAGTGATGGCGGATCAGCGCGGTGACGGCCGCGGCCATGCCTCCGACGCCGGCTTGCAAGAGCACGTGCGTCGGTGGCATCGACAACGCTTCGGTGATCTCGGCGCCCATGATCAGGTAGCCCTCCATCACCCGGGTGGGGAGTTCGACGTAGCCGGGCCACGACGAGTCGGAGAACAGCACCCAGTCGTGCGCTTCGGCAGCGGCGGCCGCCGCGACCATGCTCGCCTCGTAGCTCTCACCCGAACGCACCACCCGCGCTCCCTTCGAGCGGAGCCGGTCGGCGAACGCTTCGGGTACCGCATGGCTCAAGTGGACGACCGCCTCGGCGCCGAACACGCGGGCCCCGGCCGCCACGGACAGACCGTGGTTGCCGGCGCTGGCGCAGACGAACGTGGTGCCGGCCAGCGCGCTCGCCATCGGGTGCTCGTCGGCGGGTGCGTCAGGTCCGTCGACCCGGTCGGCCGCCATCCGGGCGATCGCGTGAGTGGCGCCCAACGCCTTGAAGCTGCCGAGCCCCAGGCGCCGCCGCTCGTCCTTCAGCCACAGTTCGCCGACGGCGAGTCGCTCCGCGAGTTGGGACGCCACGACGAGCGGGGTGGTGTCGGCGACCGGACATCGTGCGTACAGCGCCCGCGCATCGGTCGGGTCGACCGTGACCGTGCCCGCCGCCAACCCCTCCTGCGCCGGGAGACCGCGGCCGCGGTGGGGGTTGCGCAGGTGTCGCATGGCTCCCTCGGGACTCGTCACGCCGGTGCGCCGCAGTGTTGCAGAGAACGCGAACGCCGCCGGCCGGCGAACACCCCGCTGACCAGCATGTTTGCCGTGGGCGAGGGGGGACTTGAACCCCCACGGTGTTGCCACCACAGGCTCCTGAAGCCTGCGCGTCTGCCAATTCCGCCACTCGCCCGTGTCTCGCCGGGGATCCCCGGGGAGAGGCGTCAGCGTACCAACGGCCGCGGATCGACCGCGCAGCGAACTTGGCCTCCCCACTGCGCTCTGGGAGCAGTCAAGATCCCAGGTTCGGAGGTGGGCCACAGGATTCGGAGGTGGGCCACGGGATTGGGGGCGGGCATCCCTGGTTACAATCAGCGCCGTGGGGCTCAAACAGTTCGAGCGCCGGCTCGAACGTCTCGTCGAGGGAGCCTTCGCCAAGGCTTTCCGCAGCGGCCTCCAGCCCGTCGAGATCGGCCGGCGCATCGTACGTGTGATGGACGAAGAACGGCGCGTCGGCGTCAAGGGCGTCATCGCGCCCAATCGCTACACGGTCTGGATGAGCCCGGAGGACCGCGAGCGCTTCGACGGCCTCGAGACCGCCATGGCCCGCGACCTCGCCGAGTACGCGCGGGAGCACGCCCGCGAGGAGGACTACCACTTCGTCGGGCCGGTCGAGATCGAGCTCGAGACCGACGACGGGATGAAGAAGGGCGACCTCTACGTCGACGGCGAGGTCGACGACGCCGGCGTCGGCCTGGTCGGCTCGCTGCTGCTCCCGGGCGGGAAGCGGCTCCAGCTCGGCGACGACCCCACCGTGATCGGTCGACTCGACGAGTGCGACGTCGCCCTCTCCGACCAGAAGGTCTCGCGCCGTCACGCCGAGGTGCGTCCGGGCGCCGAGGGCTACCTGGTCGTCGACCTCGGCTCCACCAACGGCACCCAGGTCAACGGGAATCGGGTCACCGAGCACCTCCTCGGCGACGGCGACCGCATCCATCTCGGTGACACCGAGATCAAGTTCGAGGCCTCGTAGCCGGCGATGCCCGAAGCCATCCTCACCATCCTCAAGTTCTGCTTCCTCGCCCTGCTCTACCTGTTCCTCTATCGCGTGGTCCGGGTCGTCTACCTCGAGATGGGCGGACGGGGGCGGGGCCGGCGAGCCGATCGCACCGCCGCCACAAGCGCCGCCCCGGCCGCCCGATCGAAGAAGCGCAGCGGCAAGGGCAGTCCCCTCAACCTCACCGCCCTCGCCCCCGACGAGTTGCGGGGCCAGACCTGGGAGATCGGCGACGAGGTGACTGTGGGGCGCGCCGCCGCCTGCCAGATCTCCCTCAACGGCGACACCTACGTCTCGCAGATGCACGCGAGGGTCTTCACCCGCGACGGCGACTACTACGTCGAGGATCTCGGCTCTACCAACGGCACCTACCTGAACCGCAAGAAGCTCGCCACCGAGATGCCCGTCGCGCGGGGTGACCGCATCCAGGTGGGCAAGACCGTCCTCGAGGTGTCGTCATGAGCGCGGGCGACAGACAGGAGCAGCCGACGGCCTTGAGCGTCGGCGATGCCAGCGACGTCGGTCGCATCCGCGAAGCCAACGAGGACACCCTCCTCCGCGACGACGACGCCCGGCTGTTCGTCGTCGCCGACGGCATGGGCGGGCACCGGGCCGGCGAGGTGGCCTCGGCCACCGCGGTCGAAGCCGTCCGCGAACACCTCGACGACGGCAACGACCTCGCGCTCGCCGTGGGGGCCGCCAACACGTCGGTGTTCGAGAAGGCCCAGGACAACCCCGAGATGCGGGGCATGGGCACCACCCTCACCGCCATGCGAGTCGAGGAGGGGACCGCGTACATCGGCCACGTCGGCGACTCTCGCGCCTATCTCCTCCGCGACGGCCAACTCACCCAGGTCACCGAAGACCACAGCCTGGTCGAAGAGTTGGTCCGGGACGGCCGCCTCACGCCGGAAGAGGCCGCCGTCCACCCGCAACGCTCGATCATCACCCGATCGATCGGAGTCGACGAGCACGTCGAGGTCGCCACCTACGAGGTCGAGCTGCGAGACGGCGACCGGATCCTGCTCTGCTCCGACGGCCTCACGTCGATGGTCCGCGACGACGCCATCCGATCCCTCCTCCAGGTCGAGACCGACCCCCAGGCCGCGGCCGACCGCCTCGTCACCGCCGCCAACGAGGCAGGCGGCGAGGACAACATCACGGTGCTGATCGTCGACGTCGAGGGTGACCCGGCTGCGGAGCGCGAGCGCGCCCTCGCCGCGTCCGCCGCGGCACCCGACGACGTGGGCGAGCCGACCGGCGAGTGGGAACAGATCCCCTCCGAGCTCGGCGACGAAGACGCTCCCGACGTCGAGAAGCCCGCTGCCCGCCGTCGATGGCGGCTGGTCGCGGTCTACCTCGTTCCCGCACTCGTCATCATCGCCCTCGCCATCGGCGCCCTCGGTTGGTACGCGCGGAGCAACTACTTCGTCGCCCTCGACCGAAGTGAGCGGGTCACCGTCTTCCAGGGGATCCCCGACGGCTTCCTGCTTTGGGACCCGACCGTCGAGGCCCGCACCGGCCTCACCGGCGACGACCTGAGCCAGGGCGATCTCCAGCAGGTGCGCGACGAGCAGCAGTTCTCCACCCGCGACGGCGCCGAGGAGTTCGTGCAACGCCTCGAACGCTCCACGACCACCACGACGAGCACCACGACGAGCACCACGACCACGACCGAACCCGGCGCGACCACTACCGGTCCCTCGTGAGCCCTCGCACGCCCACCGAAGCGCGCACGGCAGAACGGCACGACGACATCAGCCGGCGGCGGCGGTTCGACGAACTCCTCCTCATCGTGCTCGTCGGGTTGCTCGCCTTCGGCGGCTATCTCCTCACGCTGCTCGCCGAGCGCACCGACGTCGAAGCCGACCTCGCGCCCCGACTCGGCGTCGTGTTCGCGCTGTTCATCGCCGCGCACCTGACCCTGCGCCGGCTCGCCCCCAACGCCGACGGCACCCTCCTCCCCCTCGCCACGCTCCTCAACGGCATCGGTTTCGTCTTCGTCGCCCGCCTCGACGAAGAACTCGCGGCCGCGCAGACGCTGTGGATGGCGGTCGGCATCCTCGTCTTCATCGCCACCCTCGCCCTCGTCCGCGAGGTGCGGGTGTTGGAGCGCTACCGCTACACGTTCGCCCTCGTCGGGATCGGTCTGCTCTTCCTCCCGATCCTCCCCGGTATCGGGAGAGAGGTGAACGGCGCGCGGCTGTGGGTCGAGATCGGCCCGGTCAACTTTCAGCCGGCCGAGGGGGCCAAGCTGGTCCTGGTGATCTTCTTCGCCGCTTACCTGGTGGAGAAGCGGGAGCTGCTCGCCATCGCCACTCGCCGCATCGGCCAGGTGATGCTCCCCGATCCCCGCCACCTGGGACCGCTCGTCCTGGCGTGGGGCCTCTCGCTGGTGATCATGATCCAGGAGAAGGACCTCGGCTCGTCGCTCCTCTTCTTCGCCATCTTCGCTGTGATGCTCTACCTCGCCACCGGACGCGGCGCCTACGTAGGGATCGCCGGGATCATGTTCGCCGCCGGTGCGGCGCTGGCCCATCAGATCTTCGACCACGTCGCCACGCGGGTGAGCACCTGGATCGATCCGTGGACCACCGCCCAGGCCCAGGGGTTCCAGCTCGTGCAGTCACTGTTCGCCTTCGGCTCCGGTGGCTTCGCCGGCACCGGATTCGGCCTCGGAAGCCCCGAGAAGATCCCCAACGCCGCCACCGACTTCGTCTTCGCCGCCATCGCCGAGGAGCTGGGGATGATCGGGGCCGTCGCCGTGTTGATCGCCTACCTGCTCTTCCTCGGCTCCGGTTTCCGCATCGCCACGCGCGCGCAGCGACCCTTCCTCAAGCTGTTGGCCGCCGGCCTCACCGCCATCGTGGGCATCCAGACGTTCATCATCCTCGGCGGCGTCACGCGGGTGATCCCGCTCACGGGGATCACCCTCCCCTTCATCTCCTACGGCGGATCGTCGCTGGTGGCGAACTTCGCCATCCTGGCGCTGCTGTTGCGGATCTCCGACGAGACGACCCGTGAAGCGACGATCCACCAGGACGCGGAGGTGACCCGAGCGTGAACGCTCGCATCCGCCGGGTCGGCGCGAGCATCGTGGCGCTCTTCGTCGTCCTCGCCGCCCAGGTCAGCTACCTCCAGGTCGTCGCCAACGACCGCCTTGCCAACCACCCCGAAAACGTCCGCGCGATCGTGCAGGCCTATTCCAAGCCGCGTGGACCGGTCCTCACCGCCGAGGAGGTCATCGTCGCCCGCTCGGAGGCAGTGGACGACGAGTTCGAGTTCCGCCGCCGCTACCCCACCGGCGAGCTGTTCGGGCACGTGAGCGGGATGTTCTCGTTCTCGTTCGGCGCTTCGGGGGTCGAGGCGTTCTACAACGACGAGCTGACCGGCGACACCGAGGATCTGCAGTTCGCGAACATCGGCGACCTCCTCATCGGGAAGGAACACACCGGAACCGTGGTGCTGTCGTTGCGGGCCGACGCCCAGGACGCCGCCCGCCAGGCCCTCGACGGCCGGGCCGGCTCTGTGGTGGCCCTCGACCCGACCAGCGGGGCGATCCTCGCCATGTACTCGGAGCCCAGCTACGACCCCGAGCCCCTCGCCGCCCACGACCAGTCGAACGTGCGAGAAGTGTTCGAGGCCCTCGAGCAGAACGAGGCCAATCCCCGGCTGCCCCGGGCGTGGCGTGAGCGCTACCCGCCGGGGTCGACGTTCAAGATCGTCACCACGTCGGTGGCGCTCGAAGAGGGCGCCGCCGAGCCCGACACCGAGTACCCGAGCCTCTCGGAGCTGGAACTGCCCCTCACCGACCGGGTGCTGCGGAACTTCGGTGGCTCGACCTGTGGTGGAACGCTCGCCGAGAGCCTCCGCCAGTCGTGCAACACGACCTTCGGGCAGATCGGCCTCGACCTCGGTGAAGATCTGGCGACCGGCATCAGCGAGTGGGGCATCGGCGATCGCGTGCCGCTCGACCTCACACCTCGGCCAGCGTTGAGCGAGGGTCCCGACGCCGAGGAGTTCGAACTGAACCAGCCGCTGTTCGCCCAGGCCGCCATCGGCCAGGCGGAGGTGGCCGTCACCCCCCTCCAGATGGCGATGATCACCGGGGGTATCGCCAACGGCGGCGAGATCATGGAGCCCCACGTGATGACCGAGGTCCGCGACATCGACGGCGCGGTCGTCGACCGCTTCGCGCCCCGGGTGTGGAAGCGCCCCATCTCGCCGGGAACCGCCGAGCAGGTCGCCGAGATGATGGTCGCGGTGGTGGCGAGCGGAACCGGGACGCGGGCGCAGATCCCCGGCGTGCAGGTCGCCGGCAAGACGGGGACCGCCCAGAGCGACGACACCGAGGGTGAGGCGCGGGCGCCTCACGCCTGGTTCGTGGCGTTCGCGCCGGCCGACGACCCTCAGGTGGCGATCGCCGTCCTCGTCGAGGAGGGAGGCGATCTCGGGAGCGAGGCCACCGGGGGCCGCGTCGCCGCTCCCATCGCCAAGACCGTGCTCGAGGTGCTCCTGTCGGACCCGGCGCCGGAGGCCCCCGAGTGATGCCGGCAGCCGAGCCGACGGCACGTCGGGCGCTACCGGGTTGTCGGCACGACGACAGGTAGCCTGTCTCCGCAATGGCCGAACCCGAGCTGTACTCCGGCCGCTACGAGCTGCTCCGTCACCTCGCCCGCGGCGGCATGGCCGAGGTCTACCTCGCCCGAGACCACCTCCTCGACCGCCCGGTCGCGGTCAAGGTGCTCTTCGCCGAGTACGCCCGCGACGAGGCGTTCGTCGAGCGCTTCCGCCGCGAGGCCAAGGCCGCCGCCAACCTCAACCATCCCAACATCGTCGCCGTGTACGACTGGGGCGAGGAGAACGAGACCTACTACATCGTGATGGAGTACGTGGAGGGGCAGTCGCTCCGCGACCTCATCCACGACGAGGGAACGCTCCTCCCCGAGCGGGCCGCCGAGATCTCGGCCGACGTGGCCGCCGCGCTCGGCTACGCCCACCGTCACGGCGTGGTCCACCGCGACGTGAAGCCCGGCAACATCCTCATCACGCCCCAGGGCCAGGTGAAGGTCACCGACTTCGGCATTGCCCGGGCGGGGGCGGGCGACCATCACCTCACCCGCACCGGCATGGTGATGGGAACCGCCACCTATTTCTCGCCCGAGCAGGCGCAGGGTTCCGACGTCGACCCGCGCTCCGACGTCTACTCGCTCGGCATCGTCACCTACGAGATGGTCGCCGGCGAGCCCCCGTTCGCAGGCGACGACCCGGTGTCGATCGCCTACCAGCACGTCCGCGAGGAGCCGATGCCTCCGGGCATCAAGAACCCCGACGTGCCCATCGACATGGAACGGATCATTCTCGCGGCCCTCAACAAGGCGCCCGGCGACCGCTACCAGTCGGCCGACGAGCTGCGCGACGACCTGGTCGCCTTCGCCAAGGGCCAGCCGGTGGCCTCCAAGCCGGTCACGGCGGTGCTCCACGACGCCGACGCCACCACAGTGACCGAGCGGGCCGAAGCCACGTCGGTGCAGGAGATGGCGCCCGGACCCGCCCCCGAGCCGCGTCCCATCCCGACCCGCCGCCGGCGCCCGTCGGCCATCTGGGTCACCCTCATCCTGATCCTCGCCCTCATCGCCGGGCTGGCCGTGCTCGCGGTGAATCTGCTGTCGAGTGAGGGCGAGACCGTCGAGGTCCCCTCGGTCGTGGGGCTCGAACTCGAAGAGGCCCGCACCGAGTTGGAGGAGCTGGGCTTCGAGGTCGAGACCGAGTTCGTGGAGAACGAAGAGGTCCCCGAGAACCAGGTCATCAGTCAGGACCCCGAAGACGGCACCCAGGCCGAGGAAGGGTCCGCGGTCACGCTCACCGTCTCCGAAGGCGTCGGCACCATCCCGCTCCCCGACGTGTCGGAACTGCCGGCCGACGAAGCGCGCGATGAACTGGAGAACGCCGGGTTCTCGAACATCGAGGCGCGCGACGAGTTCTCCGACGAGGTCGACGAGGGCAACGTCGTCCGCACCGAGCCCCGGGCCGGTGACCAGGTCGAGCCTGACGCCACCATCGTGATGTTCGTCTCGTCGGGGGTCCAGCCGGTCGAAGTTCCCGACGTTGTCCGTGAGGACCAAGCCATCGCCTCCAACATCCTCGGGCGGGCTGAGTTCGACGTCGCGATCGAGGAGGAGCCTTCCGACGATGTGCCCTCCGGCCAGGTCATCCGCACCGAGCCCCCCGCAGGCGAGCTGGCACCCAAGGGCTCCACCGTCACCATGATCGTGTCGAGCGGCCCGGAGCCGGTCGTCGTCCCCGACGTCATCACCGACTCCCCCGGCGAGGCCCGCGACAAGATCGAGGAGCGCGGCCTCGTGGCCAACGAGGAGACCACCACGTCCTGCGACCTCTCGGAGGAGGGGACGGTCGTCGACCAGAATCCGCCCCCTGAGTCGGAGGTCGACGAGGGCACCACGGTCACGTTCTTCACCTGCGAGTTCAGCGGCGGTGGCGACGGTGGCGGGGGCAATGGCGGTGGTGGGGGCGGCGACTAACCCGATCCGCGACCGCCACCCGCTCGCCGGCTGGTACCGCGAGCACGGTCGCCACGATCTGCCGTGGCGCGCCACGCGCGACCGCTGGGCCGTCCTCGTCTCGGAGGTGATGCTCCAGCAAACGCAGGTCTCGCGCGTGCTCGACGCCTGGCCCGAGTTCATGGAGCGGTTCCCCGACCCGGCGGCCATGGCGGTAGCCGATGCGGGCGATGCCATCCGAGCATGGGGCACCCTCGGCTACCCGCGACGAGCGCGGCGCCTGTGGGAGGCCGCCCGGATGGTCCACGAACACGGCTGGCCCGCCGACCTGCGGGAACTGCCCGGCGTGGGTCGCTACACCGCGGGAGCGCTCGCCGCCCAGGCCGACGACGCCGACGTGCCCGCCGTCGACGCCAACATCCGTCGGGTCGTCGAGCGGTTCGCCGGCCGCCGTCTCACCGACACCGAGGCCGAGGCCGAGGCGGGCGACACGGCCGAGCCCCTCCGGGGACGCGACCGACTCCTGGCCCTCATGGACGTGGGGGCGTTGCTCTGTCGGCCGCGCTCACCGCGGTGCGGCGAGTGTCCTCTCGTCGAGGGGTGCGCCACCCGCGGCGTGCTGGAGAGCGAGACCCGTCATCGCCAGGCCGCGTTCGAAGGCTCGTTCCGCCAGCGGCGGGGCCGGGTGCTCGCCCGGCTGCGGGAGGCGGGGGCGGTGCCGTCGGACGAACTCGACGCCGGCGCCCTCGACTCGCTGGTGGCCGACGGCCTCGCCGTCATCGACGCCGGCGCCGCCCGCCTCCCCTGACGCTGGAGGGTGTGTGAGCAAACGGTGGGGTGATCACCCCACCGTTTGCTCACACACCCTGGGTGGACACCCCGGACCGGGTCAGGAAGTTCTGGAGGAGTTGGTGGCCGTGGTCGGTGAGGATCGACTCGGGGTGGAACTGCACGCCCTCGACGGGAAGCTCGCGGTGACGGAGGCCCATCACCACTCCGTCGTCGGTTTCGGCGGTGACCTCGAGCGTCTCGGGGACGGTCGCCGGGTCGACCACCAGCGAGTGGTAGCGGGTGGCGGTCACCGGGCTGGGAAGCCCCTCGAAGACGCCCTGGCCCTGATGGCGGATCTCGGAGATCTTGCCGTGCATCACCGCGGGGGCCCGGACGACGTCGCCGCCGTAGAGCTGGCCAATGCACTGGTGACCGAGACACACGCCGAGGACCGGGGTCCCCGCCCCGCCGAAGTACTCGATGGCCGCGTTGGAGAGGCCGGCGTCCTCGGGGCGTCCGGGCCCCGGCGAGATCAGCACGGCGTCGGGCTCGAGGGCCCGCATCTCGTCGAGGGTCACCGCGTCGTGGCGGTGGACGATCGGCTCGGCCCCCAACTCCCCGAGGTACTGCACAAGGATGTAGACGAAGCTGTCGTAGTTGTCGACGACCAAGACCTTCACGCGTCGGAGGTTATCCGGGGCGTCCCGCGACGCGACCTCGAATTGGGCCACTATCCTCGGTCACATGCCTCGATCCAAGAGCAAGCGGTCGCGCTACACGCCGCCGCCGCCGAAGAAGCCGCCCCCGAGTCCCATGTGGGTGCCGGTCACGATGTTCACCCTCCTCGGGCTGGGCATGATCGTGGTGATCGTCAACTATCTGGGCCTGCTCCCCGGCGGAGCCAAGAACAGCTACCTGTTCGTCGGCCTCGGACTCATCACCGGCGGCTTCATGATGGCGACGCAGTGGCGCTGACCACCTGACCAAACCCCGCCTGTGGAAAACCCCGACCGGAACCACCGGCCTGGAATTACACGGCTGAAGTTATCCCCGGATTTCTCCACAAGCTGTGGATAACCGCTGCTTTCCGCTTGCAGGGGACGCGAGTTATCCCCAGGACCCACATCCACCGATCAGCGTGAGAACGGGTCGGCGACCAGGGCCATCTCCTCCATGCAGTGGCGTGGCGCCTGGGGAACGTCGCCCTCGGGGGTCGCCGTCATGGTCACGCGAGTCCCGCAAACGGTGCATTCGAACCGCACCTCGACGTCCTCGAGTTCTTCGGGTTCGGCTTCGTCGGGCACCCGCCCCACCGCCTTCACCATGGCGACGCCGATCTGGTAGATGGCCACCGCGACGACCAGCGCGATGAGGATCTTGAAGATCAGCCAGACCATGCCACCAACCCCGACGTGAGAAGGGCGCCCCCGAGAGGGGCGCCCTTCAGTGTACGGACCGCGGTGGCGACCGGCCGAGTCGCTCGGTCTATCCCAGGCGCTCGATGATCGTCGATCAAACCCCACCGCAACCAGAGGTTGCGGTGGGGGCCCCATACCTTCTCCCGACGCAAGGGGCCGGCTTTCGCTCGGTCTATCCGAGGCGCTCGATGATCGTCGCGTTGGCCATGCCGCCGCCCTCGCACATGGTCTGGAGCCCCCAGCGACCGCCGGTGCGCTCCAGCTCGTTGAGGAGGGTGGCCATCAACTTGGCGCCCGAGCAGCCGAGCGGGTGGCCGAGGGCGATGGCACCCCCGTTGACGTTCACCTTGCTCATGTCGGGGTTGTGCTCCTTCTCCCACGCCAGCACGACGGGGGCGAAGGCCTCGTTGATCTCGACGAGGTCCATCTGGTCGAGCGTCATCCCGGCCCGGTCGAGCACCTTGGTGGTGGCCGGGATGGGGCCGGTGAGCATGATCACCGGGTCGACGCCGGCGACGGCGAAGGTGTGGAACCGAGCCCGCGGGGTGAGCCCCAGCTCGTCGGCCTTCTCCTCGGTCATGATCAGCATGGAGGCCGCGCCGTCGCTGATCTGCGAGGAGTTGCCGGCCGTGATCACGCCATCCTCCTTGAACGCCGGCTTGAGCTTGCCGAGGGTTTCGAGGCTGCTGTCGGGACGGATCCCCTCGTCGGTCTTGAACTCCTCGGTGCCGTCCTCGGTCTCGACGGTCACCGGGATGATCTCGTTGTCGAAGCGACCCTCCTTGGTGGCCTGGGCCGCCTTGTGGTGCGACTCGACGCTGAACTGGTCGAGGTCCTCGCGGCTGAGGTTCCACTTCTCGGCGATCATCTCGGCCGAGATGCCCTGAGGCACGAGCCCGCCGACCTCCGAGTAGCGCTCCATCATCTTCGGGCCGAAGGGCATGCCGGGCCCGTTCTGCACGGAGGCGCCCATCGGCACCCGGGTCATGACCTCGACCCCGCCGGCGACGGCCACGTCGTAGGCGCCGGCGATGACGCCCTGGGCGGCGAAGTGCGCGGCCTGCTGCGACGAACCGCACTGGCGGTCGACGGTGGTGCCGGGCACCTCTTCGGGGTAGCCGGCGGCGAGCCATGCGTTGCGGCCCACGTTCAGGCCCTGCTCACCCGCTTGCATGACGCACCCCATGACCACGTCGTCGACGATGGCGGGGTCGATGTCGTTGCGCTCGACCAACGCCTTGATCGTCTCCGACGCCAGGTCGACGGGGTGCCAGTCCTTCAGCTTGCCGTTCCGGCGGCCGGTGGCGGTCCGGACGGCATCGACGATGACGGCTGTCGCCATGTGAGGCTCCCTTCCAGGAAACTTGACTGCTCGGTCAATTGTCGACCGAGCGTGGCCGTTCGTGCAACCCGACTGCTGGGGCCGTGACTTCCGTGAACTCCGGCACGCTGCGATCCTCCCCGTGCGACTCGCGCCTCGTTGCTTCCCGTAGCCTCAGCCCATGCCTCGGAACATGGACAAATGGCTCGGCAACGGGGGAATGCCCGTGATCGACGAGTTCGGCGCCGCCTTCGAACGCTACGGCGACGGGTGGGCCGAAGCTTCGTGGACGCCGACGCAGCTGTGCTGCAACCCGATCGGCGTCGTGCAGGCCGGCGTGCACTCGGTGCTGCTCGACGCGGCCATGAACTTCGCCATGCTGGCGGGTCTCGACAAGGGCGATCGGGGCGCCACGCTCGAGATGAAGACCTCGACGATGCGCCCCGCGCAAGAAGGGGACGAGCTGACCGTGCGCGGCGAAGTGGTGCGCATGGCCAAATCGGTGGCCTACACCGAGGCGTGGGTGCGTCGAGGAGACGACGTCGTCGCCCACGCGACCGGCACGTTCATCGTGCGCCGTTCATCGTGAGGCGTTCATCGTGAGGCGAGGCGCGCGGTGACCGACTCGGTGGGTTCGTCGGGCGCCGCGGGCTCGGCGTCGGTGACGGGCAACACCAACGAGAACGTGGATCCCTCCCCGACGGTGCTGTCGAGTTCGATCGAGCCGCCCATGAGGTCCGCGTACCGGTTCACCACCGCCAGGCCCACACCGGTGCCGCGCGGACCCTCACCGGGCTGTCCCCGGTAGAAGCGCTCGAAGACGCGCCCCTGCTCGGCAGGCGCGATCCCAGGTCCGTCATCGGCGACCGAGATCACGGCGTCAGCGCCGCGGCGGTGGGCCGAGACCTTGATCGGAGCATCCGGTGCCGAGTACTTCGCCGCATTCGAGAGCAGGTTGCTGAGGACGTGGTTGAGTCCCGTGCGATCGCCCCGTGCCACCAGGCCTTCCTCGAGATCGATCACGAGCGGGTGGCCGTCGACGACGTGGCTCGCGGCGTCGATCGCCGCGGCGACCTCGAGCCCGATCGCCAGCGGCTCGGTCGACACGTCGACCATCCCGGCGTCGATGCGAGAGAAGTCGAGGACGGTGTCGATCATGGCGGCGAGCTGATCCGCGTTTCCGAGGGCGCGTCCGAGCAGCTCGCGACGCTGGTCGTCGTCCATACGTTCCCAGTGGCGGACCACGGTCTCGATGAAACCCTTGACCGCGGTGAGAGGTGTACGCAGCTCGTGCGACACGGTGGCCACCAGTTCCGACTTGATGGCGTCGGCCTCGCTCAGGCGACGCGCCGCGTTCTTCTCGTGCTCGAAGGCCAGCGCCCGGAGGATGACGAGAGTGGCGTGTTCCGCATACGCGGTCAGGAGATCGGCCGTCTCGTCGGTGACGAGCACGGGCGAGGGGAAGTAGGCGGCAAGGACTCCGATCACGTCGTCGCCGGTTCGCAGAGGCACGGCGATGGTCGAGGTGAACCCCTGTCGCTGCGCCTCGTCGGTCCACGCGTTGAACCGGTCGTCGTCGGCGATCACCGGCACCACGATCCGCTCGCCCGTGGTGAGGGCCACCCCCGATGGGCTGCACATGGGGTTGTCGAGGATGCGCTGGATGATCTCCGACGACCGCTCGGCCGGGTCGGGGTTGTGGTCGCCCTCGAGCGCTCCCTGGACCACCTCGTCCTCGTCGCGGATGAGGACCGAGGCGAACTTGGCATCGACGGCGCACCGGGCAGCACGACAGACCGAAGAGAGAGTGTCGCCCAGGTCGGGGGCCGCCGGCACCTCGGCGATGGCCTGCTGGAGGCGGGCGAGAAAGCGGGCACTCCGCCGCCGTTCCCGGGTCGACGCTTCGACGATGCCGGTGAGGATCGCCGCGGCGGCCGCGAACATCGCCAGGCTGTAGCCGACGACCAAGGGGTCGGAGGCGAGGATCTCCGCGACGACCGCGAGCGGAACCGCCAGGGCGACGACCGTGACGCCGAAGCGCACACCGCCCACCGACGTATGGAACGCGACGACGAGCAGGAAGACGAGGAGGGCGGCGACCCGCCCCTGGGGCACGACGATCGAGAACAGGAAGGTGGCGAACGTGTCGCCCACCATGAGGGCGGCCCGGGCCCGCCAGTTACTCCGGCGAATCCCGACCCGACCCCCGATCAGCGCGTAGGGCAGGAACACGAGCACGAACAGAACGAGGATCGTCAACCGGCTGGTCTCACCGCCGGAGAAGAACGGAAGCGTGACCATCCCGGCGACGACCGCCGCGAGGCGGACGCGATAGCCGATCACCATGAAGTGCTGATCGCTGAACCGGTCGACGTCGAGTGGAGCCAGGAGCGTCCGCAGCCGCGCGCGGAACTGCCTCAGACGCGCTCGGAGGGGGCGGTACCGGAGGGTGCTTCCCATAGACGTTCATCTTCCGGGCACGCTCGCAGGAGAGCCATGGCCCGACCGGGTGATTTCTTCACCGTCCCGTGGACGATCCTGGACGAAGCTCACCGGCGGAATGCTCCACCCGGCATCGACGTTCTCGCTCCGCGGTCATCCGCCCGACAGTTCATGAGGCTGATCGCCGGCGGGCCGATGCCCGCTCGCGGAAGATTCGGTGGCCGCAACGGGTTGCCTGAGCTGTGAGCAGCGAATCAGACAACGATTCAGGCGCCGACACACCCATCGGCGCCGTCGACTTCTACACGCGGCCGGGCTGCATGTTCTCGACCGGCCTCCGCTACCGCCTCAACGAGATCGGCGTCCCTGTCCGTGAGCGCGACATCTGGCAGGACGCCGAAGCCGCGGCGTGGGTCCGCTCGGTGGCGCGTGGCAACGAGACGGTGCCGACCGTATTCGTCGGCGAGGTGGGCTTGGTCAACCCGCGCTGGGCTCGCCTGCTGGAAACGATCGCCGGTGAAGCACCCCACCTCCTCCCGGAGGGCGTGGTGGTCCCCCCGCCGCGGCGGGGAATCCTCGACCGCATCCTGGGGCGCTGACCCCGGGACGTCGGTCAGTGGACGTGGTTGTCGCTCACGAGCTGCTTGCCGTTCGGCGTGACGTACCAGCAGACCACGCCGTCGCCGTTGCGGTCGGCGGGATCTCCCCATTGGCCGAACACGGCCGCCACGAGCTGGTCGCCCCGCGGGTTGCAGTTGCCGAAGAGCGGGTCGAAGTCGTGCGCCGCCGCCGGAGCCGTCAAGAACGGCACCGACAACGCTCCGATGGCCACGCCGGTGGCGATCATGCGCCTCATGATCTTGCTCCTTCCCCGGAGCGGGCTCCGGGTGCCGGGACCGCGAGGTGAGCGCTCTGGTTACCGACTCCGCCGACGACCGAGAGCGACTCCTCGTCACCCGTTCCCATCGCCACGCGGGCCGCGGATGCACGCCGGAGGCGAAGAAACGCGGCGCTTGTGTCGGTTCGCCGCGGATCGACGACCGGGACGGGGCTCAGCCGAGCGACTCGATGGCCGCGGCCAGCTCGTCGGGGTGGAAGCCCATCGGACCCTCGCCGCTGATGTAGGCAACGCGGCGATCGCCGTCGACGAGCACGAGGCGGTTGGGCAGTCCGCCGTAGGCGCGGCCCACGGCGTCGTCGAGGTGAAAGGCGCCTTCAAACGTCGGCTCGTTTGCACCGAGGTCGAGGAGCGGCAGCTCGAAGTCGGGGGCGTCACTCCCCTCGACGAGGTCGGTGGTGCGGAGGTCGGCGAGATCGGGGTCCTCGAGGTAGTCCTCCCAGATCAGGGGGGAGTCAGCCGGCGTGAAGCTCGCGAACGCCGACCCCTGGACCCGCGGATTCTCGGGACGTGCTTCGGTCACGACCCCGATGATCGCGTACTACGCCGCGTCCTCTTCGTCGGTCGGGTCCCAGGCGACGAGGTCTTCGAGACGCGAGTCGTTGGAGAGCATCTCGACGATGGGCAGCTCCTTGATCCCGAGGCGGCGCTGGAGCCGACGGACTTCGAGGTGCTGGTCCCAGAGGACGAGCGTCACCGCGAGACCCTTCTGGCCGGCGCGGGCGGTGCGGCCCGAGCGGTGGAGGTAGGCCTTGTGGTCGTCGGGCGGGTCGTAGTGCACGACCACGTCGATGTCGTCGACGTGGATGCCGCGGGCGGCGACGTCGGTGGCCACGAGGATCTTGTGCTTCCCGCCCGCAAAATCGTCGAGGGCCCGCTCCCGCTTGGCCTGGGTACGGTCGCCGTGGATGGCGGCGACCTTCACACCCTCGTCGCGGAGCTTCTTGGCCAGGCGGTCGGCGCCCCGCTTGGTGCGGACGAAGACCAGCGTGCGTCCGTGGTGTTCGGCGATGGCGGCGGTGAGTTTGGGCTTGTCGAGTTGGTGGACGGCGATGAAGCGGTGCTCCATGGCGTCGACGGTGGGCTCTTCCTCCTCGACCGAGTGCTCGACCGGGTCGGTCATGAACCGCTCGACGAGCGAGTTGACCGCGTTGTCGAGGGTGGCGGAGAAGAGGAGCGTCTGGTGCTCGCCCTTGACCCGTCGCAGGATCCACTCGACCTGCGGGCGAAAGCCCATGTCGTTCATACGGTCGGCCTCGTCGACCACCACGACCTCGAGGTCGTCGACGATCGCCTCACCCTGCTCGATGAGGTCGATGAGCCGCCCGGGGGTGGCGACCACCAGGTCGACGCCCTTGCGGAGCTTGCCGATCTGCTTGTCGAACCCCGTGCCGCCGTAGACGGTGACCACGCTGAGGTCCCGCAGCTTCGCCAGGGGGGCGAGCACGTCGTGGACCTGCTTGGCCAGCTCGCGGGTGGGAGCGAGCACGAGGCCGAGGGGGCGCTTGGGCCGGGCGCGATCGCCGGCGGAGAGGCGCTCGATCAGCGGGAGCCCGAAGGCGAGGGTCTTGCCCGAACCCGTCTTGGCCTTGCCGAGGACGTCGCGGCCCTCGAGAGCGTCGGGGATGGTGAGTTCCTGGACCGGGAAGGGCTCGGTGATCCCGTCGTCGGCCAGCTTGCGCGTGAAGTCGCGCGCGACGCCGAGGGCGTCGAAGGTGGTGGTCATTCCTGTTTCCTCTGTCGTCGTACGTGGGTGGGTCTTCCTCTGGACCCCACGTGATGACGAAGAGGTTGATGAGGTTGACCCCCGACGAGCCCACGTGGCCCGTAGCGGCATCACCCAGGGTATCGGTTCGCGCTCGCCGGGGCTGTAATGGTGTCGAGACCGCTACTCGACCAGGTCCTCGCTCCGGAGGGTGAACGGGCCGTACTGGAACGCTCCGAGGTAGGGCTCCGGGTCGCACGACCACTCGAAGGCCGCGATCTGGGCTCGGCTCCGGCGGCCGCTCAGCGCCCGGAACAGCTCGAACCGCGACGTTCGCACAGTGGCCACCGGGTCGCCCGAAGCGTCGGGGAGATCGCCGCCCATGATGGCGGCGGCGA
>CAZTOV010000022.1:0-25857 GCA_964615175.1 uncultured Burkholderiales bacterium | reverse complement strand
TTGCCCCCTATGCGCGGATGGCGGCGTGTCCGTAACCGCCGCGTCGGTAGGCGATCCGGGCGATGGCATGCATGCGGTCGTCGTCGTTGGCGCCGACCTGGTCGAGGTTGCGCATCACCCGGCGGGCGGCCCGTTCACAGAACGTCTCGGCGATGTAACGCTCCTGGCCGGAGGCGTCCACGCCCTGCTCCTCGTACACGTCGCTGACCCGGGAGATCGTGGCCACCTGCGCGTAGAGGTCCATGGCGGCGTGGGCCAGGCGCTTCTGGTGCCACTGCCGCTCCTTGACCTCCTCGCCGTGGTCGCGGAGAACACGCACACCGGTCGCGCGGAGCCGCAGCACCTGGTCGGTCACCGGCTTCGCCAGCGCTTCGAGTTCAGGATGGGCACGGGTGATCTGGTCGGGATGGATCCGCCGCTCGATCCGATCGAGTGTGTGCCCGGCCACCACCCCGAGGGTCTGGATGGGTCGGGTGAGGTCGAGATGGGCGAGGTCTTCCATCTCCTCCCCCAGGGTCTTGAGGCCGGTGAGCGCGATGAACGCGCGCAGCACGTCGTTGGCCCCCTCGAAGATGGGGAACACCCGGATGTCGCGGAGGATCTTCTCGTAGGGAGCGTCGGTCGTGTACGCGATGCCGCCGGCGAGCTGGAAGGCGCGATTGGCCGCGTACCACAGGAACTCGGTGCCGGCGACCTTGGCCATCGCCGACTCCAGCGAGACGTCGGGCACGCCCCGATCGACCATGCCCGTGCCGAGATACGACATCGACTCCAGCCCGAACAGGTAGCTGACCATCCAGGAGATCTTCTCCTCCACCAACTCGAAATCGGCGAGCGGCCGACCGAACTGGTGGCGCTCCTGCACGTGTTCGATGGCGAGGTCGAGGAGCTTCTTGGTGGCACCGACCGCACCCGTGCCGAGCGAGAGCCGGCCCGTGTTGAGGGTTTCGACCGCGATGTCGAACCCCTCGCCCGGCTCGCCGAGCAGGTTCTCGGCGGGAATCCGCGCGTCTCGGAAGTGGAGGTGACGGAGGTCGTTGCCCCGGAGTCCCATCGTCTCGTAGCGGCGACCCACCTCGAAACCGTCGGTCCCGGCCTCGACGACGAGGGCCACGTGCCCCTCGTCGCTGCGAGCGAACACCACCAGGAGATCCTTCGAACCGTTGCCGATGAACCGCTTCTCACCGCTGAGCCGCCACGAGCCGTCGGACTGCCGTTCGGCTCTCGACTCGAGGTGGTACGCGTCGGATCCCGCCCCCGGCTCGGTCAGCGCGAAACCGGCGAGCTTCCGCCCGGCAGCCAGGTCGGGGAGCCACCGTTCCTTCTGCTCGTCACTCCCGTAGAGGAGTATGGGCTTGGTCCCGATCGATTGGTGGACGCCCATGACGACCGCGAGCGTGGCGTCGATCATCCCGAACTCCTCCGCGACGCGCGCGTAGGCACTCTGCGAGAGGCCCTGGCCGCCGTACTCCTCCGGAACGGTCAGCCCGAGGAGGCCCCGCTCACCGAGGCCCTCGACGATCTCGTCGCCGATCCACCCGTCCTCCTCGACACGCCGGGGGTCGTAGGCCTCCGCGGTGAACTCCCGGAGACGCGCCAAGAGGTCCTGCACCTTCTGACGCTCCTGGACATCCACCCGCGGATAGGGGAAGACCAAGTCTTCGTGTAGCTCTCCGCAGAACAACGGCTTCGAGAAGGAAGCTGACGAGCGGGCGGACGGTGTGGCCACGTGCGATCACCTCGGAACGATCGTCTCCTCCATCCAGACGGTACCGAGGAGGCAGGTCGCCGAAACCAGCAGGTGGTCAGCTCAGGGCGTCGAGGGCCTTCGCGATGGGGGTCTCGCCGGCCAGCACCTCGAAGGTGTGTCCGATCAGGGCCGGGCGTTCGAGCGCGCCGGCAATGACCGAGGCGACGTCGGCGCGTGGCACATCGCCGCGACGACCGAGGGTGGCCGCCACCTCGACCTCGCCGGTCGCGGGGTCCCCGGTGAGGCGGCCGGGCCGCACGATGGTCCACGGCACCGTCGCCCGGCGCAATCGGGCGTCGGCACCGCCCTTGGCCACGAGGTAGGGCTGAAGCGCTTCGGGACCCTCATCGGGATCGTCGGCTCCCATGGCGCTGATCATCACGAACCGGCGGAGGCCGTGCTGCTCGGCCGCCTCGATGAGCTTCACCGCGCCTTCGAGGTCGACGGCGATCTTGCGGGCGGCGCCACTCCCGGGACCGGCACCGGCGGCGAAGACCACTGCGTCGCATCCCTCGAGCGCGGCACGGACAGCTTCGGCTTCGCCCTCGAGATCGACCACCATCCCCTCGGCGCCCGCCTTCTCGAGTCCCGCGACGTGCTTGGGGTCCCGGACCCCGCCGACGACCTCGTGGTCGGCTTTCACGAGCAGGGGTACGAGGTGATTCGCCACCTGGCCGTTGGCACCGGCGATGAACACTCGCATCGTCACACGTCCGTTTCGTCGAGGATGTCGTCCAAGCGGAGGATCTCGCTGGTGGTCACCACGCCGACGAGGCGGCCGTGATCACAGACCGCCAGCCGGCTCACGTCATGCTCCTCCATGACCGCGATCGCGCGTCGAAGATTCCACGACAGCTCGGCCGGAGGCAACGCGGACACCATTACCTCGCCGGCGGTGGCGTCGTCCCATCGCGCTCGCGGAACCTCTTCGATCTCTTCGATGCGGACCATGCCGACGTAGCGGCCGTCGGTCACCACCGGCACCGACCGCGCCTTGGCCGCCACGAAGTGCTCACCGATGACCTCCGAGACCGGGGTCTCGGGCGTGACCGGATGCGCCTCCGGGATCAGCGCCGCGGTCACCGGGAGCCGGAGTCGGCGCTCGAGGTGCCCGGCGCGGCGCCCTTCCTGGTAGGGGGTGACCGACTCGTTGCCCATCACCAGCTCGGCGAGCGCGGCGGCGATGACCCCCGGGATCACGAACCCGGCCTCGCTGGTGGTCTCGACCACGAACACGACCGCGGCGATGGGGGTGCGGTAACCGGCGCCCAGGAACGCCGCCATCCCCACCAGCGGGAACAGCGACGACTGGGTCTGCTCGAAGATGCCGCCGACGAACCTCCCCAGGAGCGCCCCTTGGACGACCAACGGGATGAACACTCCCCCGGCGCCCCCGCCGAACAGGGTGAGGGCGGTGGCCGCGAACCGAACGCCGAAAAGCAGCGCCACCAGCTCGAGGCCCTGGCTGGGATCGGCCGACCACGTGATGGCGTCGTAACCGGGGCCGAGGCTCAGCGTCGTCTCGTAGACGACATAGCTCGCCCCCGCGAGACCGGCCAGCCCGGCGGCCGCCATGGGCAGCCGTCGCCGCATTCGTGTGCGCTTCGCCTGCTCCTTCGTCCACCGGATCGTGCGCGCGAACGCCCTCGCCCCCAGCCCGCAGAGCAAACCGACGATGGCAGCGCCGCCGAGGTCGACGGTGGAGAACTGCGGGCTGCCCCACACGTTGAGCAGCGGGGTCGTCCCCTGGAAGGCGATGAACATGACGTAGGAACTGGCCGATCCGATGAGGGCGGGGACCACCGCCCGGGCCGCGAGGTCCTGGCGGTACGGGACCTCGACGGCGAAGATGGCCCCGGTCACCGGCGCTTTGAAGATGGCGGCCACGCCGGCGGCGGCGCCCGCCACCATCATCACCTTCGCCTCCTCGCGGCTGAACCAATGGCTGAAGCGGCGTTGAATCGCCGCCCCGACCGAGGCTCCGAGGTAGATCGACGGACCCTCGAAGCCGAGGGCGCCCCCACCACCGAGGGTGGCGACGCTCGCCGCCATGCGCCCACCCGCCGGCGCCAGCGGGAGCGTGCGGTGCCGGTCGTGGAAGTAGTTGATGTACTCGTCCGAGGTCGACGGGCTCGTGCGCCGGGCGAGATAGCGGAGGGCGAGTGTGGCGACGACGAGACCGATGCCGGGGAGGACGAGTTGCACACCCAGCCGGGCGTCGAGGGTTCGCTCGAGGAACACCTCGGCGGTCAGCCATTCGAAGAGATGGACGCCGAAGCCGGTGACGATGCCGGTGACCCCCGCCACCACGAGCGTGCGCTGCCAGCGGCGTTGAAGCTCCCGTAGCGTCTCCGAACCGGAAAGCCAGGCGCGCGGGCGACCCCGGAGGCGGCGGGAAAGCCGCCCCCGGTCCCTCCCGGCGCTGCCCGATTCGGTCCCCTTCGGCACGGCGCATTCTCCGTCGTTCAGTCGAGCGCGTCGAGGTGAGCGCGCTCATTGAAGCCGAGGAGGACTCCGCCGTCAGACCGGAGACCCAAGCGGGTCACCGACGCCACCTCGATCCACATGCGCCACGCCGCCTCCGGTTCCGCAGCGAGCGCCCACACCACTGCGGCCTTGATGGGTGAGACGTGGCTGACCGCAACCACGGTGGATTCCTCGTCGGAGGCCGCCAGCTCACGGCACCAGTCGCCGACCCGTTCCTGCACGTCGGCCAGGCTCTCGCCACCCGGAGGCCGGAAGCGGGCGTCCGAGCGCCACCGGGCAGACGCATCGTCGGGAATGTCGGCGAAGGAACGACCCTCCCAGTCGCCGTAGTCGAGCTCGACGAGCCGGTCGTCGGTCACGACATCGAGCGAGCACATCTCGGCAATGGGGACCGCCGTGTCACGACACCGCCCGAGCGGGCTGCTCACCACGCGCGTCACGCCATGATCGGCCACCCAGGCAGCGAGGGCCTGCGCCTGGGATCTCCCCCGATCGGTGAGCCCGGGATCGTCGCGCCCGAGCAGGACCCCCCGGCGGTTGGGCAGGGTCTCTCCGTGCCGGGCGAGGATCAGGCGGATCACGCGACCACCACCCGACCGGTGCGGGCAAAGCGACGACGTCGCTCGGCGTCGGCGAGACCGAAACGCCGCACGAACCACGCCACCGCCACGAGACCAACCGTCTCCCGCACGACGAGCGCGGTGGCCCCGGGAACGAGGTCGCGTGGCGGGAAGTCGGTGCCGAGAGCAGGCCACCAGAAGATCTCGGGCGACGTCCACATGCCGTCGAACACCAGGTGGAAGAGCATCCCGATCGGGAGCATGAGCAGGCGAGGTCGGGCGGGGCGTCGTCCGGCGGTGAGCGCCACGACCAGGAAGAGCACGGCGACCGGGGCGAGCAGGGTGTGTGCGTACCGGGCCTCACTCCACGGCGCATCGATCAGCGCCGGGCTCAGCAGGCCGATCGCGAGGAGGCGGAAGTCGACCCGTGGGTCGCGAAACACCAACCAGACCGCCACTGCTCCCAACCCGAGGTACCAGAGCACCACTTATCCGCCCGCCGACATCTCGCCGGGTCCTCCGCAGCATGAGGCCCCCGTGACCATCAGGATGGGCCGCCGGCCTCGGCGCCGTCGGCCTCGGCATCGAGCGAGGCAGCTTCTTCGTCGAGGGCCTGGTTGACGAGGGCGTCGGCCTCCGTGTTCTTCTCGCGGCGAACGTGCGTGAGCCGGACCCGGTCGAACCGTGTGAGCAGCGTCTGCACCTCCTGATGGAAGGGTCGCAGCGTCTCCGTCCTGACCTTGTAGCGACCTTCGAGTTGCCGGATCACCAGCTCGGAGTCGGCACGCAGCTCCACCTCGCGGGCCCCCAGCTCGAGCGCAGCTTCGAGACCGGCGACGACGGCGCGGTACTCGGCCTCGTTGTTGGTGGCCACGCCGATCGCCTCGCTCACGGACGCCAACGTCTCCGGCGGATCCTTCGAAGGGTCGACGACGACCGCTCCGATGGCCGCGGGGCCGGGGTTTCCCCGCGCTCCCCCGTCGGTGTAGACGACGACGCGTCTGGTCATGGATCGGCTACCGGACCAGGATGCAGCCACACTGCTCGCACCGCATGAGCGCGTCGGCCGGCTGCTTCTTGATCCGGTCGACCTCCATCGCCGGGAGGGCGAGGTGGCAACCCTGACACGTACCGCCCACGAGGCGAGCAGCACCGACGCCTCTGTTCTGCGGACGGATCTTCTCGTACAGCTCCAGCAGGTCGTCGGGGATCCCCGGAACGAGGGCCTCGCGAGCGGAGCGCGCTGCCTCGATCTCGCCGTCGATCTGCGCTTCCTTCTCGGCCAGGGTCGACTCGAGCCGGCTCATTTCGGTGCGGGCGGACTCGAGCCGCTTCTCCAGATCGCCGATCTCCGCCTCGAGATTCTCGCGACGCTCCATGGCCTCGATTTCCTGGTCCTCGATGGCGCTCTGCTGCCGATTGAACTGGTCGACCTCGGCCTGCATGGCCTGCAGCTCCTTGGGATTCGACGTGGAGCCGGAGAACATCGCCTCCTCGACCTCGGCTCGGCGAGCCTCGATCGCGGCGACGCTGTCGTCGTAGCGCTTCTCCTCGCGCTCGACCTCGTCACGCTCGGCCCGGAGCTTGCCGAGGCGGGCCGTCAACTCCGCGATCGCCGTCTGCCGGTCGACCAGCTCCTGTCGCTCGGTGAGCTTGTCGCGCTGAGCCTGCAGGCGGTCGACGGTGCTGTCGTGCTCCTGGACGCTGAGGAGGTCGTCGAAGGCGGACATGCCGGAGCGAGCCTAGTTGGGCGCTCCGCGCTGGTTCGGAGCGTGCGCCGAACGGCGCCGGTCAGACCGCCCGGGAGCGAAGGACCTCGCCGGTCGCCTCGTCCGCGGGGAAGAACGCCTCGATGGCCAGGTCTTCGAGGGTGATGTCGATGGCGGTCCCGAAGGTGGCGATGGTGCTGAAGAACGAGAGGTGGCCCGCGGGGTGGTCGAGCTTCATCGGCAGCACGAGGTCGTGGGCGGCGGCGTCGGCCTCGAAACGCGACGGGTCGACGGCGACGTCGGGGTACTCCTGCACCTCCTCGTAGAGGGCGGAGAGGTCGGGATCGGCGGTGCGGTCGACCTGGCGCCGCAAACGGCTGACGAGGTGTGCGCTGTATTCATCGAAGTTCACGACCATCGATGCGACGCCTCGCGGGTGCAGGGCGATGCGCAGCACGTTGACCGGAGGTTCCAGCAGTTCGGGGTCGACCCCCTCGACGAGGAGACCCAGGGCGTCGTTCGCCATCACCAGCTCCCACCGGCGGTTCACGACGATCGCCGGGTAGGGCTCATGGCCCTCGAGCACCCGGTGGAGCGCACGTCGGACCGGCTCCATCTCGGGGTCGTCGACGGGTGTCTCGCGGTAGACCGGGGCGAAGCCGCCGGCGAGCAACAGGGTGTTCCGCTCCGGGAGCGGGACGTCGAGTTCCTCGCTCAGGTGCAGGACCAGCTCGCGGCTGGGGCGCGACTTGCCCGTCTCGACGAAGCTGAGGTGACGGGTCGACACCGCCGCCCGACCGGCGAGGTCGAGCTGACTCAATCGCCGGCGTTCCCGCCACGTTCGCAGGAGCTGGCCCACGTCGCGTTGCGGTCGTTGGGAGGTGGTCATCGCCATCGGCGCGGACGGTAGCGACGCGGCTGTACGCCGTCCATTACCCGAGAGGTCATCGACGTCGGCACCCCGCGCGCCTCAGAGTGGAGCGGAGTCGATCCCGACCGAAGGAGCTGCTGTGAACCCGATCGAACGACTTCGAACCGTCCTGGGCGTCAACGCCCTCGTCAGCGGCCTCGCCGGCCTGGCCGCCGCCATCGCAGCCGAGCCCGTCGCCGACCTGCTGGGGACCGACCACACCGGAATCGTGCGGATCGTCGGCATCGGCCTGGTGCTCTTCGCCGTCGATCTCGTGATCCTGCGAGCCGCCCCACACCGCTGGCTCGTGCCCGGCTCGAGGGCCGTTGCCGGGGCCGATGCCGCATGGTCGGCGGGCACCGTCGTGGTCGCCCTATCCGGCACCCTCGACCCCGTCGGCGTCGCCGTCGTCCTGGCCACCGGCGTGATGACCGCCGCGTTCGCCTACCTCGAGTGGACCGGGGCCGTGCGCTCGGCTGACGCCGCACCCCTCATCCAGGAGGCCGTGGCATGAGCATCGCTCCGGAACAACTGCCCGACATGATTCCGCTGATGCGGACGCTCGGCATGCGGGTCCGCGAGGCCGCCCCCGACGAGGTGATCGGAACGATGGCCTGGGACCCGGACCGCTGCACGATGGGCGGCGTGCTCCACGGAGGAGCGCTGATGTCGCTGAGCGACACGGTCGGAGCGGTGTGCGCGTTCCTGAACCTGCCGGAGGGCGCAACCACCTCGACGATCGAGTCGAAGAGCAACTTCTTCCGGGCCGTCACCGAAGGCGACGTGAACGCCGTCGCCCGACCCCTCCACGTCGGCCGCACCACGATCGCGGTCCGCACCGAGGTCACCGACGACGCCGACCGCCTCGTCGCCCACGTCGTCCAGACCCAGGCCGTGCTGGGAGCAAACTGACCGCCGTCGCCCGCCGTTGTCCCTCATGTTCCGCCTCGAGACGGGCCGGACGGAAGCTACGCGACCGTCGCGACGGTCAGCAGGTAGGTGTTCTCGACCACAGCGGTCCCATCGGTCGCTCGGTTGTACCGCGCGAACACGGCCTCCAGATCCTCCCGCAGGCGTTGCTCTCCGTCGGGCCCGGCCGCCTCGGCGGCGCGGATCGTGGGGCCGAAGGACCTGCGGAAGACCTCCACGGCATGGTCGATCGAGCGGTAGTACTGCAACGCCCGGCGCGGTTCGCTTTCGAGCGAGCGGACGCCCTCGCCGAGGAGATCGCCGAGACCGTCGTCCGTGCCCCATCGAAGGGGCGAGTCAATCCCGGGGGGAGGAGGGACGTACCGGCCATGGGTGGAAAAGAAGTCCCCGCTCCATCCGTCCGGCATCGGACTGGCCAGCGCGATGCGGCCACCCGATCGACAGACCCGGAGGAGTTCGCTGGCTGCCTTGCGTTGGTCCGGGACGAACTGCACGCCATAGACAGACAGGACGGCGTCGAAGGCGCCGTCCGGGAACGGGAGCGCCTGGGCGTCGGCGACCCGGAAGTCGACCTCCAGAGCCTCGGCCGCCGCCCGTGTCCTCGCGCGCTCGATGAGCGCGGGAACGTAATCGATGCCGGTGACTTCGCAGTACCGCCGAGCTGCCACCAGTGCGGCCGTCCCGCTGCCACAAGCGACGTCCAGCACCCGTTCGGCGCCGTGCGGGTCGGCGGCCACGCACACCGCCTCGGCCATGACCACGTTCTGGCGTGCGATCTCGTGGAAGTCGCCGCTCGCCCAGGTTGCCTGCTGGGCCTCGGTGACGGCCTGGTAGTCAGCCGTGGGGGTGTCGCTGTTCACGTGGATGGCCTCCTCTGTGGATCCCGCTCGGAGCGGTGTCCTTCACTGCAAGCATCGCTCCCAGAGCCTCGGAATCAAGTCTGAAAACTGGACTTGTCACGGGCCGACGCTGGCGGGACACTCGTCACATGCGCAGCTATCGCCAATACTGCCCGATCGCTCGGGGTGCCGAGGTCTTCGCCACCCGTTGGACGCCGATCATCGTGCGCAATCTGCTGCTCGGCTGCCGGACCTTCAGTGAGCTTCGCGACGGGGCACCGGGGATCCCGCGCTCGGTGCTGTCTGAACGCCTGGTCCAGCTCGAGCAGTGCGGGATCGTGGAGCGGCGGAAGAACCCGCACCGACGCGGGTGGCTCTACGCCCCGACACAGGCCGGCGAGGAGCTGCGGGCGGTCTGTGACGCCCTCGGCGCCTGGGGCGCGACCTGGATCGAGCTGGAGCCTCACCACCTCGACCCCTACGTCTCGCTCTGGGCGATGGCGAGGGGGATGCGAAGCGTCGAACTGCCCGACGGCAGGATCAACGCGAGATTCGAGTTCCCGGAGATGCCTCTCAAGCAGCAGCGCTTCTGGTTCCTCATCCAGCAGCCGGAACCCGAGATCTGCGTCCAGCCCCCCGGCTTCGAGGAGGACCTCGTCGTCACGACCGATCCGGAGTGGCTCAGCGGATGGGTGATGGGCCAGACCTCGCTCGGACACGGAATGAAGACGGGCCGCGTCGATGTCGAGGGGCCGCAACGACTCGTTCGCATGCTCAGGACGTGGGGAGAGGAAGGCGCCCGCGCCCTGCAAACCTGGGGCACACCGGAGCCACCGACCCGAGCCCCGTAACGGACCGAGACGGGATCGGGCCTGATCCGCCCCTCGGCACCGAAGCATCGGGCTTCGGACTGCCCCGCTGACCTGATGCCTTCGAGTGGGCGCTGCTCGGATCGAACCAGCGACCCCTGCCTTGTAAGGGAGGATCAGGGGGTCTTGCTGACCTGCGGGTTTCCGCCAAAACCCGGTCTGACCTGCGGAAATACTATCCCGTAGTTACTCGCTTGTTGTCGTCGTTTTCCGACTTCTCGCGGACTATCCGCGGACTAGTCCCCCGGACTCTCGCCCCCATCGAACCACTTCAGGAATGGCAGATCAGTGGCTCTCGTGCTCGTTCAGAGAGTCGGAGAGTGTGAGCTGACCGAGCGGTGGACCAATACGCCGGTATTTGGCATGTCGGCTCTGCGTGGCGGTCGTGAGCTCCACTCGACCCTCCTGGCGGAGGATCTTGAGCCAACGGCGTACCGTCTGGTCACTAAGGCCAGTGCGCCGAGCAAGGTCAGCACGAGACAGAGTCTCATCCCCGAGTGCATCGAGCACCTCAACACGTCGATCAGCAGGAGAAAGGCGCTCTCCCTGCCGACGGATTCGACCGGCCCCGCGAGCCCGGTCTGACAACCCGTACTTTGCCCAGCGCCTGACTCCCGTCTGATCGACCAGTTCGCGGCCGACGAGGTCTTGCAGTTCGCTTGTCGCGACCCGGCTATCCACGCCCGTCACGTTCCTGTACGTCTGATTATCGAGTACATCGCCGCGCCACAGCATCGCGAGTGCCGTGACCTGGCTCTCCGACAGACCATCCTCATTGAGCGCACGAATCCACTCCACGGTGTCATCATCGAGCAACGCATGATTTGGGAACTCCACGGAGAACCCCGCCACCGTGTCCTGAAACTTTGGGACGCTCATCCCCGCAGCCCGCAACGCGTAGATCATCGTCCGGATACCTGACCCACGGTTCTCACACACCGTGCCGGCACCGCCGGGGAGTGGCACATCCTCGAGGATCTTCAGCAACGAGGCATTACGGGATGACGAGACCCCCTCCTCACCTAGGCGCTCGAGCGTGACAGGACCATAGAGCCCCCCAGGGTTCCTGATGAGAAGGCGGTCGGGATACATCTCCACCTGCACCTGAGTCCCCCGGGCCGATGGTGAGAGGTCTCGGTGTACGAGGGCGTTGACGACGGCCTCTCGGAGCGCCGCCTCCGGATATTCCCAACGGTCGGCTCTGCCCGGACCGCTGATTGTCGCTCTGCGCTTCATGTTGCGTCGGATGGCGACAAGGACGTCTCGCACCATGACCGGGATGGGTCCCTCGACCGTTGCGTTGTCAAGGAACCGCTCGCCGGATTGCAACGGTTCCCCACTCTCTGTCGGATACGCAACGAACGTGATATCCAGCTGCGGAAAGCGGTCCTGCGGAGCCTCCCCAAGTGCGAGCAAACCCCCAAGGCTCAGGACGTGTTCGCTACCCGCATCGTCGGGGACAAGAACCTTCACCCGGCGCAGAATCGAGTCATCGTCGAGGGATCCGAATGCTGGGCGTGTCTCGCGCAGGCGGGCGAGGAACGCCTGGACGCTCTCATTGTCAAGGTCTCCAGCATCCGTGCCAGGAACGGGCTCCTCGTCCTCGCGGGGCTGGCCGCGCGAAGAGAGCATCACCTCGACTTCATAGGCAGTAAGACGACGATCCGAATCTCCTACGCGCACGTAGCTGCCGTTGTTCATCCCGACAGCCTCGAAGAAGCACGGCTTCTGGTTCGTCGCTACCTCCGGGATCTCAACGCTGACGATGTCCTTGTCGTCGACCTTATGGAACGCGATGGACGGGCGAAGGGTGGGTTCCATCTGTTCGGAACAGAGGGTGCCAACCGCATCCGCGAGCTTCTTCGGATCCGCCACGCCCGAAACTGCGAACTCATCTTCCTCATCGACGCCGAGAAGAATGAGCCCGCCTGCTGTGTTGGCGAAGGCGGAGACTGTCTTCCATAAGCCCTTGGGCAAACTCGAAGCAGCCTTCTTAGCCTCGATCTCACTGACGTCTGTTCGGAATGACCGTAACGTCTGGATCGCTTCCGCGATCTCGTCGCTAGTCACCATTGCTCATTGCTCAGGCTGATGATGATCATCATGATGATTAGCAAGACGGCCTGGATGTCGTGGTAAGCCCACCGCTTCGCAGTGCAATCTAACGCCATCGCCCTGCCCAGTCAGCCGTGCCCGCGCGGCAGGTCGCACCCGGAGGCGCCGTCATTCCGGGTCGGCGTCGCTCCAGTAGATCTGGCCGTTCGCAATTTCGCCTCGAACAAGTTCCGCCCCGTCGGCCCGTATGCATGCATGCGGGGCCTCGCCAAGTTCGTCGACGTTCTCGGCGACGCGCCTTTCGGCCCAGAGCTTCGCTTCCGGGACACCCTCGAACCCGGCACTGTCAGCATGCGTCTGGACTCGTGGCGGCGTTTGGCCGGGCAATTGGCTCTTGGCCGGCAGGGTGTTGCTCAGGATCTCCACGCGATGTGACATCTTCATCTCCCTCAAGTTCGTACGACGGTCATTCCCCGTAGTACCAGAGGGGTCAGACACCCAGATCAGAGCCGCAATCTGACCATCTGGTCAGCCACGTCCGCACTCCCACGACCTACCGCCGACGCCGCAAGGGCGCGTCGTCCACCGCTGGTATCTGATCCGCTACGCCAACGTGAACTTCACCGAACGCACGCACTTTCCAGAGCCTCTGTAGTGGCAACAGACGATGCTCCCCGGCACGTTGGGAAGCCTCCGGCCCGAAGCCACTGGTGAGCATCTTCTATTCGTTCAGGATCCCCTGGTCGGCTGCGTCGCGACAGACCTTCGTGTCTTCGTTGCCGAAGCATGCCGCCTGAACGTTGAGGTCACTGATCTCTGCGCGCTCGGTCAAGCCCAAGGCTCCGGGATGTTGCTCCACGGCGGCAATCCACTCGTCGACCCCACCACACGTGTCGAGCGTGTCAACGATGAGCTGGTTGGAAGCCTCGAGGTCCGGCTCCCCAGCAGCGGTCTCCATCGAGTCGACACATGCGGCAGACGGAGCCCCACCATCGCCCTCCCCACACGCCGTCAGTACGAAGAGCAGCGCCCCCGCCGTCACGATGATCCGCATGGTGAGTGAGGCTAACGCCACACCGACGGGCGAGGCCGATGAGATGAAGAAGCTGGTGTGGGGGGCTCCCGCTGCCATCCCGGAGTGATTCTGCCGGGATCACTCCGGCGCCGAGGTGTCACGTCCGCTTCAGGTCCTGAAGGGCGCCGATGGCGGCGGCGATCGACCCACCAGCTGAGACGTAGAGGCCGCCGGCGACGATGAGGAACTCTTCGTTCGAGAAGTTCGCGATCTCGTAGACGGTGAGAGCCACGCCGGCGCCGGCGACGACCAGGGCGAGGACGCGCAGGGCACGCGTGACGTTGTCGGGGTTGCGGAGGCGTTGGAACGTCAGCACTCCGAGACCGGCGATGAGGAGTGCGAAGAGCTGCCCGTCGCCCGTGTCGATGCCGCTGATCGAGCCGACGAACGGTGCGCGGGCCCACGGCATGAGGACGCCGATCCCACCGGCGACAACGCCGCCGGCAAACAGCTTGGTGCCCTGGGTTGAAGCCCGCCACATGTCAGCAACGCCCGCTGTCGGCTGACCCGACGGCGTTGACACATGCGGTGGTGGCGGAGGCGGGGACTCGTGCGGTGCAGGTGGCGGGGGTGGTGGGGTGGCGTGGGCCGATCAGCCTCGTCGCTCTCCGTCATGGCTCGGAGCCTATGGGGCCGCCATGGGGCATGCACGCGATCTGTGCCTCCACGCCCGTCAGGGTGGGCACAGGCGCCGAGGGGCTGATCGCCCGGAACCCATGCGACAAGGTGAAGCTCCCAGCCGAGCAGCGCAGCGAGATGATCTTCCTGGACGCGGGCTGGCTCCGGGAGCTCGCCGAGGCGATGGACCCCTGGCGCCGAGCTCTCGCGGACCCAGCGCGGACTCAGCGCGGACTCGGGCCGGTCGCAGAGATCGACGGCGGCTGAGAAACCGCCGCTGACCTGGCGTTTTCCGAGTGGGCGCTGCTGGGATCGAACCAGCGACCCCTGCCTTGTAAGGGCAGTGCTCTCCCGCTGAGCTAAGCGCCCGTGCTTGCTCGCCTCACGAGAATACGCAGCTCAGCAGGCGAGCGTCGTCGGCGCCCCGTCCCTGCCGGAACCCCGAAGGTGACCGCCGCCAACTGGGCAAGGTCGGCATCGCCGAAACACGAAACCTCGAACGTCGGAATTTCTCGTCCGAAACGCTCTGTGACAGTCATAACTGTCATACCCGTGTGATTCGATGTGGGTATGGATCACGAGGCGTCGTTGGGTCGGGTGAGCGAGGGGGTCGATGACCTCCTCGGGGTCGACGCGGGCGCGCTCTCCGACGACGAGTTGTCCGACGCGGTGGTGGAGTTGCAGCGTCAGAGCGAGCGTCTGGCGGCGGCACGAGCGGCGCTGATCTCGACGTGGGACGCCCGCCAGTCGTGGGCGGCGGACGGCGCCAGGACGGGGGCGGCGTGGCTGGCGGCGAAGTGCCGCATGTCGAAGGCGACGGCGCGCCGCGAAATCCGCCGGGCCCGCGCCCTGCGTCACATGCCGCGGGTCTCCGAAGGCCTCGCCGACGGGGACATCGGCGTCGACCACCTCGACGCGCTCTCCCGGGTCCGTCGCGATCACCTCGCCGACTGCTTCGCCCGCGCCGAACGCCAACTCGTCGGCCACGCCAAACGGCTGCCGTTCCACCACTTCCACAAAGCCGTGCGGTACTGGGAACAGCTCGCCGACCCCGACGGCGTCGAAGACCGCGCCGCCAAACGATACGCCGACCGCGGGGCGCACCTCTCGAAGACCTTCGACGGCACCCAAGCGCTCGACGCCCTCTTCGACGTCGTCGGCGGCGCCGAATTCGCTTCGGTCTTCGACAGCATCGAGAAAGAACTCTTCGACGCCGACTGGGCGGAGGCCAAAGCCAAATACGGCGACGACGTGAGCCTCGACAAACTCGCCCGCACCCCCGCCCAACGCCGCGCCGACACCCTCGTCGAGATGGCCCGCCGCGCCGCCACCACCCCCAAAGACGGGCAACGCCCCGGTTCGTCGCCAGCGTCCTCATCGACTTCAACACCCTCTGGGACCGCATCTGCGAACTCTCCGACGGCACCGTGCTCACCCCCGGCGAAGCCGCCCGCATCATCACCCGCGCCGACATCGAACGCGTCGTGTTCGACACCCCCTCACGCGTCATCGACATCGGCGCCAAACAACGCCTCTTCACCGGCGCCACCCGCCGCGCCGTCGAACTCCGCGACCGCGAATGCTGGCACCACACCTGCGACGAACCCGCCGAACACTGCGACATCGACCACGTCCGACGCTTCGAACACGGCGGCCCCACCGTCCAAGCCAACGGCCGCCCCGCCTGCCCCTACCACAACCCCGGACGCCGCCGACCCAAAACACCCCGCGGACCCTGAACCGCCGTATGGGGCGGTCAGGGGAGCGGATCCTCTTCCGAGGTGATCTCCACTCCGACCTCGCGCAGCGCGGCGGCGGTGATCCCTTCGCCGTCAACCAGACTCCTCGAGAACGTGCCGTCATAGACCTGCGACGACCCGCACGAAGGACTGCGCGCCTTCAACACGGCCCGGGTGGCACCCGACGCGAGCGCGGTACGGGCCGCCGCCTCGGCCCCCCGCCGGTACGCGGCGGTCACGTCGGACCCTTCCACGTTGACCACCCGGCCTTCGGGCTGGATCTCGGCTGCCGGCCTGGGCGACGGCAGACCTCCGAGCACCTCAGGGCACACCGGCACGAGCCGGTAGCGCTCCTCGAGCCGGTCCCGGAGCGAACGCTTCGCCGCCTCGCCCTCGTGGTTGCAGGCCACGCCGAGGAGGCAGGCCGAGACGAGCAGGGCGGGTTTCCGGTCCATCTCGCGCTTGCGGTCGGTCACCGGGCCCAGCGTACGCTCCCGGCATGGCTTCGAATCCCGACCTCGACCCGGTCGTCGACCTGCTGGAACGCCAGCGCAAGGACGATCTGCACGACGGCGCTCAGATCTACGTCAGCCGCCACGGCGAGACCCTGCTCGACACGGCAGTCGGTGAGTCGACGCCGGGGCGCGACCTCGAGACCGACGACGTGATGCTCTGGTACTCGTCGTCGAAACCGGCCACGACCGTGGCGATCCTCCAGCTCTGGGAGCAGAGCAAGCTCGGCCTCGACGACCCGATCGCCGAGTTCATCGACGGTTGGGGCGCCGGCAAGGAACGCTGCACGATCCGCCATGTCCTCACCCACACCGGTGGCTTCCCCATGGCGAGCCAGCGGCTCTCCGGCGAACTGTTCGACCTTCCCTACGATGAGCACGTGGCGGCCATCGCCGCCCATCCCGCGGAGTTCGAACCCGGCACCAAAGCCCAGTACCACCTCACCAGCGGCTGGAAGGTGCTCGGCGCGGTGATCGAGGCCGTCGACGGCCGCTTCGTCAAGGACTACGTGGAACAGGAGGTCTTCAGCCGGGCCGGAATGCCCAGCTGCCGTCTCGGGCTCCCCGAGGACGAGCACGAGCGCCTCGCCGACCGCGTGGTGCCGGTGCGATGGAAGGGCCACGAGCTGCCGGTCGCCCGCGACGGCAAAGTCGAGATGCGGGCCCTCGACATCGAAAAGGCCGGTCACAACACCGCCCACTACCGCTCCCACGTCGAACCCGGCAGCTCCGGTCACGGGCCCGCGCGCGAGCTGGGCCGCTTCTACGAATGCCTCCTCGGCTTCGGACCCGAGCTGCTCGAACCCCGAACGACCGAAGTGATGATCGCCACCCACCGCAGCGGCATGCGCGATCGCCAGTTCGGGAACTTGAAGATCCCGTGGGGCCTCGGCATCCAGACATCGGGTGGCATCAGCGGAGGTCCGGGACGACGCGCATTCGGCCACGGTGGAATGGGTTCCTCACGAGGCATGGCCGACCCCGACGCCGGTCTCGTCCTGGCGTTGATCACCAACGGGCTCCCCAAGCCCCTCGACAACGAACAGCGCATGTTCGAGATCACCGATGCCGTCTACTCGGCCTTCGGCGACGAACTCGACCACCTCCGCCGCCCCGCACGCTCACCCAAGGACGCCGCCCAGAGCACCGCCTTCTCGACCTGAGCTATCCCGCCTCCAAGGCCTCATCCGCCAGCTCGAGCAGCACCTCGTGGATCTGGGGCGGCCCAGCGAGGATGTCGCCGCTCTCGAGCCACGCCCGATCGTCGCCGCCCCAATCGGTGACCGTTCCGCCGGCCTCCCGGATGACGAGCGCCCCGGCGGCGACGTCCCAGGGGCCGAGCCCCAGCTCGAAGAACCCGTCGAAGACGCCCTCCCCCACCCACGCCAGGTCGAGGCTGGCGGCCCCGGGTCGCCGCAGGTCTTCGAAGCGTTCGAACGACCCCTCGAACATCGCCATGTAGGTCGGGAATCGCTCCTTGGCCTTGAACGGGAACCCCGTGGCGCAAATGGCCTCGCCGGGCGCGCTGCCGCTGACCTTCACCGGGCGCCCGTCGACCTCCGCCCCGCCGCCCTCGAGCGCCGTCCACGTCGTCCCGAGTCGGGGGGCGTGGACGACCCCGACGACGGGACGACCGTCCTCCACCAGGGCCACCGACACCCCGACCGCCGGGAAGGCGTGCATGAAGTTGGCGGTGCCGTCGAGCGGGTCGACGAGCCAACCGAGCGTTCCCCGCGTTCCACCCTGCTCCTCACCGAAGAAGTCGATGTCGGGCGTGTCGCGTGCGAGCGAGGCGCGGATCGCCTCCTCGCTGGAGTGGTCGGTGGTGGTGACGTAGTCGCCCGGCGCCTTCGCCTCGACGTCTCGGGACCCACGCCCGAACCGCTCGGCGATGATCTCGCCCCCCGTCCGCGCCGCGCGGACGGCGGTAGCGAGCAGGTGCTCGAGGTCGGTTGTCGTCACCGGCGGGCGTTGGACTCGGACATGGTCTCGACCCACCGCAACAGTTCGACGGGAAGGGGGAAGATGAGGGTGGAGTTCCGCTCGGCCGAGACCTCCGACATGGTGGAGAGGACGCGGAGTTGCATGGCTGCGGGATGCGTCTCGAGGATCTCCGCCGCCTGCCCCAGCGTCTCCGCCGCCTCCATCTCACCCAGAGCGTGGATCACCTTCGCTCGCCTCTCTCGCTCGGCCTCGGCCTGGCGGGCCATGGCCCGGCGCATGATCTCGGGCAGCTCGACATCTTTCACCTCGACCAGCGTGACCTTCACGCCCCAGGGGTTGGTCAGTTCGTCGATGATCTGCTGGAGCTGCTGGTTGATCTCGTCACGGTTCACCAACAGCTCGTCCAGCTCGACCTGCCCGATGATGCTCCGCAACGTGGTCTGGGCGACCTGCGAGGTCCCGAAGACGTAGTTCTGGATCGCCACCACGGCCTTCACCGGCTCGACCACGTTGAAGTACGTGACCGCGTTGACGGCGATCGTCACGTTGTCCTTGGTGATGACCTCCTGCGGCGGGATGTCCATGGTCACGGTCTGGAGGTTGACCTTCACCATGCGGTCGATGAGCGGCACGATGAAGAAGAGGCCGGGGCCTTTGGCGCCCGTGACGCGGCCGAGCCGGAAGATCACCCCCCGCTCGTACTCGGCGACGATCCGCACCGACGACACGAGAATCACCAGCAGCACGATCACGGCGATGATCAGCCCCACCATCGCTCCTTCACTCATGGGTTGTCTCCTTCCGCCGGTTCGGGTCCCGAACCGGCTCGCTCATCCGATCGGTCTGCGGGTTCCACGATGAGGTGTAACCCCTCGCGTCCCACCACGGTGACCTCGTCACCGGCCTCCAACGGCCCCTCGTCGCTCCGCCGCACCTCCCACCACGCACCTTCAAGGAAGACCTGAGGTTGCTCGCGCGTGCTCGGGCGGACCGTCGCCGACTGCCCGACGATCACGTCGCCGGGCGCGATCTGGGGCGCTTGTCTCGTCCGCCACGCGAACCGGGCGATGAGCAGTGCGGTGCCCCCGACGACGAGGGCAACGGGCCACAGCACGTAGGCATCGATGCCCACCGACCCCCGGAACAAGAACACCCCGCCCAGGACCAGCGCGACCACCCCGCCGGCGGCAAGGACCCCGACACCGGGGACGAAGATCTCGGCGATGAAGAGCCCGGCAGCGAGCAACAGGAGGAGCACGCCGACCACGTTCACGGGCAGCACTGAGAGTGAGAAGAACGCCAGGATGAGCATGATCGACCCGGCGATGCCCCCGGCGCCGACACCGGGGTTGGCCAGCTCGTACACGATGGCCAGCGTCCCCAGCGAGAGGAAGAGGAAGGCGAGGTTCGGGTCGGCGAGCCACTGTTGGATGGACCGAAACGTCCCCAGTTCGTGCTCTTCGATCGACGCGTCGGCAGTGGTGAGCGTGACGGTGCGCCCGCCCTCCAATTCGACCTCGACGCCGTCGACCTCGGCGAGCAGGGCGGTGAGGTCGTCGACCACGAACTCGACGACTCCCTGGTCGAGCGCATCCCGCTCGGTGACGGAAGCGCCCTCGGTCACCGCGTCACGAGCGAACTCGGTGTCGCGTCCGCGGAGTTCGGCGATCGCCTCCGCGTAGGCGGCGGCGTCGTTGATGACCTTGTCGCCGATCTCACCGCCCCCGAGGTCGACCGGCGTGGACGCGCCGATGTTGGTGCCCGGCGCCATGGCGGCGACGTGGGAAGCAAGCGTGATGATCGCCCCGGCTGAGGCCGCGCGGGCCCCTGACGGGGCCACGTAGACGACGGTCGGCACGTCGGCGTTGAGCAGCGCCTGCACGATCTCGCGCATGGAGGTGTCGAGACCGCCGGGCGTATCGAGCACCATGACGAATGCCTCGAAGTCACCCTGTTCGGCACGGTCGACCCCGTCCTCGACGAAGTCGGCGACGACCGGGGTGATGGTGTGGTCGACGGTGGCGACCAGCACAGAACCTCGGCCCTCGGCGCCGGCGTCCGCACCGGGTGCCAGCAGCACGCCGACGCCGGCGAGGGCCAGCAGGAGCGCGGCGATCAGCCGGGAGGCGCGTCGAACCACACCGTCACGATAGGCGACGCCTCCGCCAGCGAGTGCGGCCGGTGACGATCGCGAGCGTGACAGCCGCGCCCGCAGCCGCCGCAGCGACCAGGCTCGTCATCCAGAGCGGTCCCGTGGCAGGCGGGGCCGATCCGACGAGCGCGGGCAGCGAGGCGCCGGGAACCGACGCCGGATCCCGGGTCGCCAGGGGTGGCTCGGTGGGGAGTACGGGAAGGTCGAGACGCTCACTCGTGAGAGGGTCGGGCAGAGGCTCGGTCCAGCGATCGCTACCCACCACGGCCAGGGCGTTCACCGTGGGGCGCTCGACGGAGTCGTTGATGACGACGTCGCCGGGTCCGGGGGCCTGAACGATGCGTTCGACTCCGGAGCGCTCCACGAACTGGTCACTGGGTCGATTGACCACCTCGCCCTCGGCGACGAAGGTGCTCGTTCCCCCGCCGTCGAGATTGATGGCGTCGGTGGCGCCCAACTCCAACATGAAATCGGCCAGTTCACCCAGCGTCATCCCCACGCTGTGTTCGGGGCGGCGGCCGTCCACGACCACCAGCCAGGCGTCTCCCTCCTCGTTCCATCCCACCGCGGTACGGGGGTGACGTCCGCTGACGAACTGCGTCGGAGTCTCGGCGAACCAGCGCCTCCCGTCCTTGATGAGCACGGGGGTCCCTCCGACGCTCTCGGCGGCCGACGGCGCGGTTTCCACACGCACGAGGGCCTGACGGGCGGCGTCGCCCGAGCCGATACGGGCCGCAAGATCACGCAGGCGGGCGGCTCCCGATCCATGGCCGGACAGAACCGCGCCACCCCGCGGGATCTGCAGATCACCGACCCCCTCGACGATGGCGCCGAACTCCATCAGCGCCGTCTGGTCGAGCCGAACGACCCCCTCCGGGTCGGCGGGTGTGAGTGCGATCTCCACGCCGTGCGGGTTGCTCCTCGTCGACACACCGGCTGCGTCGGTGTACAGCACCAGGGCATCGTCTTCGCGAGCCACGTTGACCGCGTCGATGCGGATCTCGTCGAGATCGGTGGGCACCAGCCGGGCGCGGAACGACATCGACCCGGCCGAGAGGTGCCCCTCCCGAGAGATGCTGAGTTGGTGGTGCTGCGAGCTGGGCGAACGAAGGAGTTCCGCGCCGGTGACGACCCCTCCGACCGGGAGGTCGGTTCCCGGGAGGCGAAAGTCGCCGTTCACCGCGACGAGGCACGACACCCGACGACACAGGGCGCTGGTCCGTTCGACGGCCCCGACTCCCTGACCGGCGGGGACCACCTGGAGCGACGCGTCGGCTTCACGACTGATCGTGGCGACGTGGGCGACGGCATGGTCACGGCTCAGCGTCTGGTGGACGACTCCCGGGGCCGGCTCGGCGGCGGGATCCCTACTCTCGGCGCCGCCGGGCGCGGCGGCACTCGCGCCGGCGAGCGAGACGAGCGCCAGCGCGACACCGAAATGGCGGAGGGTGCGGCGGAGTTGCATATTCGATAGATGTATCGGCAGATCAGGTCGCCAAGTGTGCAGGAGGTAGCCGACAAATGGACCTCGACAAAGCGCGCGAATTTCTCGATGACCATCACCGCGCCGTCCTTGTGACGTACCGGTCGAATGGCGAACTCCAGACATCTCTGGTGGTCGTCACCGTCGACGACGAGGGGCGCGCGACGATCAGCAGCCGTGAGACCGCCTACAAGGTCAAGAACCTCCGCCGCGATCCGCGGGCGACCGTGTGCGTCTTCACCGACGAGTTCTTCGGGGAGTGGATCCAGATCGACGGAACGGCCCACATCGTGAGCCTCCCCGATGCCATGGACCTCCTCGTCGACTACTACCGGCGCCTCGCGGGCGAGCACGACGACTGGGACGAGTACCGCGCGGCCATGGAAGAGGAGCAGCGCGTGCTTGTGCAGATCACCATCGAGCGCGCCGGCCCCGACGCCTCGGGTTGACCGACGCTGCCGGCGAGGACGGGCGTGTGAGCATTTGGTGGGGTCATGACCCCACCAAATGCTCACACGCTCTCAAGAGGCTCAGCCGGGATCAGCCGGGGAAGACGGCGACGGTCTCGGCCGAGAGGAGGAAGTGCTCGTCGAGGACCGCTTCGAGATCGGGGCGGCTGAAGCCCTCCTCGAGCCCGCTCGGAGCGTCGAGAACCAGGACCCGGAAGAAGTAGCGATGGGTCTCGCCTTCCGGGGGCGCCGGGCCTCCCCAACCCACGTCACCGGCGTCGTTCCGCCCTTCGACGGCGCCGTCGGGCAGGTCCCCTTCATCGACGCCCGTGGAGGACGGGTCGAGCCCGGCCACCATCCAGTGCACGAAGGGCTCGTCCGTCGGCGCGTCGGGATCATCGACCAGCAGCACCAGTTCGGCGGCACCTTCGACGTCGATCTCCCAGGTCACCGCGGGTGAGACGTTCTCGCCGGCCCGGCTGAAGCGCTGGGGGATGGGCTCCTCGTAGCCGAAGGCGGGCGTGGCGACGGACACCTCGCCCTCACCCTCCGCCGGGGCGGGATCGCCCTCGTCCTCCTCGGCGGAATTCGGTGCCTCGGTCTGGCCGGTCTCGTCGCTCCCACCGTCGCATGCCGCGCCGACGAGGACGAGCAGGCACGCCAGCGCCACCGGCTTGGCGAGTCGTTCGATCAGCACCCGCCCGACGCTACCCGCGCGGGACGCTCGTCAACCGGGAACGAACGACAAGCGCACGTGACGGCGGGGGTTGTCGGCGTTGAGATCGACGAAGACGACGCTCTGCCAGGTCCCGAATGCCGGCGCGTCGTCGAAGACCGGCAGCACGAGGGAAGGACTCACGAGGACGGGGAGGAGGTGGTCGGCCCCGTGCCCCGGAGAACCGTGCGAGTGGCGATATCGGTCGTCGCGCGGCATCAGGCGCTCGAGGAGTTCGTCGAGGTCGGTCTCGGTTCCGGCGCCCGTCTCCATCAGGGCCAAGCCGGCGGTGGCGTGCGGTGCGAACACGTGCGCGAGGCCGTCGCCCCGCCCACGACAGAAGGCCGCGACGTCGTCGGTCAGGTCGACGACCCGGCGGCTGGACGTATCGAACTCGAGGATCTCGGTGTCCACCTCAGGCGCCCATCTCGGTCTGCTTCCACGCGTTCCAGTAGGTGATCTCCTCCACCGGACGGCGAGCGGCCGGCTTGAAGTCCTCACCGGTGAAGTAGGCGACGGGCAGGAGACCCGCCTGGGTCACGGTGCCGGGGATGCCGAGCAGGTCGGCCGCCTCCTGCTCGAACGCGAGGTGGAAGCTCGTGAGGCACGAGCCGAGACCCCGTGAACGGAGGGCGAGCTGGAAGCTCCACACCGCGGGGAAGATCGAGCCGTAGAGGCCGGCGGCGAGGCCCGAGCCTCCGTCTCCGATCCGCCCGTGGATACACGGGATCACGTGCACCGGCACGTCGGCGATGTGCTCGAGCAAGTACGTGGCCGAATCGACGACCCGCTCCATGGCGCCGTCGTCCCCCGTGTTCTCCGCGGCGGCCTGAAGGTACGGCTCGCCCGCGCGCCGGTACAGGTCGGCGAGAGCGGCCCGCTTCTCGGGATCCGTGACGACGACCCAACGCCAGCCCTGTGCGTTCGACCCCGTCGGCGCCTGGATGGCGAGCCGGAGGCACTCGGACAGCACCTCCGGCTCAACCGGGCGCTCGAGGTCGAGCCGCTTGCGCACGGCACGGGTCGTGCTGAGGAGGTGATCGACGGTGGCCGGGTCGAGAGAGTCGGTCATCGTCGTCACCCTATCGGGCACTCCCGGTCCTCCGTCGCTGCCCTTGATCCGGACATTCTGCGCGTTCCTTCCCTTCAACCGAATGCCGTCGTCGCGGCAGCCGGGTCTCCCCGTCATAGGGGGTGTACGTGGAACGACGTGCCCAGGAGGAGCCCATGCAGTCGCCCGTCAAACTCGCCGCCACCAAGGCGCTCGCAGCCGCCACCGCGGCCATCCTCGTGGTGGCCGGCCTCGCCGTCGTCATCTCCAGCGACGATGACGCTGACGACGAGGCCGCCCTAGACACCCTCCTCACCGCTGCCGAGGCCACCGAGACTGTCGGGAGTGCCGACGTGGAGGTCGTGGGAGACGCCCACACCGCCGTGAAGGTCGATCTCGAGGAGTTCCTCTCGGAGATCCCCGATCTCGACGAGATGATCGACCGACTCGACGAGGCCCTTCCCCCGGAGCTCCCGGAGATCCCCGCACCCTCCACCGGGGACGACGAGCAGTCGCGGGAGCCATCGCGACCCGGATCGCCCGATCGGTCCGGACTACCCCAAGCCCCCCGCCTGCCCGACGTTCCCGCCCCCGCCATCCCCGTGCCCGACTGTGATGACGTACCGGCCGACGTGTGTGACGAGTTGCGCCGCCAGCTCGACGACGCCCGCCGGCGTCTCGAGGACTCGCTGAGCGCCCGCGGCGGCGCCGGCCTCGAGATGCCCGACAAGCCGCGCCTGCCCGAGGGCTTCGAAGGCCCCGGCGGTTCGGAATTCGACCCAGAGGCGCTTCGCGAGCGGATGCGCGAGGAGCTCGAAACACGACGGGCCGACGCCCGGCAACGGATGCGCCGGCACCTCGCCGACGCGCAGGAGCGCTTCGAGAAACGAATGGCCGAGATCCCCGACGAGTTCCGCTGCGACTTCCACTTCGAGGGTTCGGGCAGCATGAGCATCCCCGGCACCGTCGAGATCGGGGGTGAGGCCGATGTCTCCTGCGACCCCGACTTCGTCGACGGGAGCGGACGCTTCGACACCCTCCTCTCGCAGGACGTCGCCTTCAACGCCCACGGCGACGGCACGTTCACCGCCGCCCCTCGCGCCGGTGTGGGGGCCGCCCTAGCGGCGGACGGGCAGTCGATCGCCGACCTCCTCCGCAAGGCCGAGAACGCCGACGACGGCGGGACCGACCAGCTCGACGGGGTGGAGGTCCGGCACGTGAGCTTCTCCGTCGACGAGGGACCGCTCACCTTCAGCGTGGATGTGTGGATCGGCGTCGAGGACCACGTGGTGCGGAAGCTGGTCACCCGTTCGTCCGGTCAGGTCGATCGGGAGGGAATCAAGGCAGAGTTCGAGGCCGAACACACGGTGCTCGTGAGCAACGTGGAGGTCGAGGGGTCCACCGACGGGATCGAGATCCCCGACTTCGACGACGTGGTGCCCGCACCGCCCGCCGCCGAGCAGTTCGAAACACTCACGAATCCGTTCGGCGACGCGCTCCCGTCGGCCACCTTCGGCTCCGAGGTGTCAGCTCCGTAGACACCGGCGAGCCACACGATCGGTGACGGCCCCGCAGGGATCTGGCCCCTCCCCCGCAGCTCCCCTGCGGGGCCGCACCATTCCAGCCCGGACAGTCAGAGCGCGGCGGAGTAGCCCGTCGAATCCAACCGGCCCCCAGTACTGGTCTCGGCGGGAACGCCGTCGAGGTCGATGACCTGTGCATCGGCGCTCTGCGACCGTCGGAGCCAGTGCTCCAGGTCGGCGGCGGGGAGCGGATGGCAGATGTCGAAGCCCTGGAGCTCGTCACATCCCAGCTCGTCGAGCCACCCTCTGATCTCCGCGTTCTCGACTCCCTCGGCAACGACGTTGATCCCGAGGTTGTGCCCGAGGTCGACGATGGAGCGGACGATGACGGCGTCGTTGACGTCGGTGGCCATGTCGGCGACGAACGAGCGATCGATCTTGATCTCGTCGATGGGCAGTTGCCGGAGGTCGGCGAGCGACGAGTAGC
>CAZTOV010000021.1:15886-26679 GCA_964615175.1 uncultured Burkholderiales bacterium | reverse complement strand
CCCTCGCCGTGCCCGACGTGCTGCGCCCCTACTGCGGCTTCGACCGGGTCTCGCGGCCCTCCGACCAGGGGTCGGGCGCCTAACCTCCGTCCCGGAGGGATGCGAGAGCGGCCGAATCGGGGAGTCTTGAAAACTCCTGAGCCTCCGGGCTCCGTGGGTTCAAATCCCACTCCCTCCGCTACGCCTCTTGTGTCTCAGTCGCGTTAGCGCGAAATAGCGTCACTTTCGCGACTGAGACACGTTCACGCCTGGATCGTGAGTTGGTCGATGCGGTAGCTGACGGTGTCGTCGCGGCGGAAGATCAGGTTTCGGAACACGAGTTGGTAGCCGCCCTCGATCTGGTCGACCTGAGCCTCGCCCCTGGGCTCGGCGAGCAGCGGGCCGATGGGGCCGGCGCCGCCGTCGGGGTCGAAGCGGACGCAGATGCCGGTGTCGATGCAGTCGGTGGCGAAGAGCCCCAGCTCGCCGGTCCACCCCGCGCCTTCGTCGGTGTGCAGTTCGACACCCCACCAGAAGTTGTCGTGACCCACGCTGTGCAGCTCGTGGTATGGATCGAGCGGGTCGTCCTCGAAGAACGACGCCGAGATCTCCCCCCACGCCGAGGGGTTCAGCCGCACGGGGAGGTGCCCGTCGGGCCCCGGGGCGCCGCCGATCACCACCGGCGGGTCTTCGCGCGACATCGTGGTGGAGGTCGAACCCAGGTTCACCGCGTCGGCCGGTGGTGTGCTCGGCCCGTCGTCGGTGCCACAAGCTGCGGCGAGCAGACCGACGAGGATGGTGGCGACGACAAGGTGTCGGGAACGGAGGGTGCTCACGTCGTGTCCAACCTAATCTCGCGGCGCCGCCCGACCGACGCGGCCCGAGACGCGCACCGTCGAGGAGCGAGGGGAGAGCATCGTGGGTGAATGGTGGCGAGACGCCGTCGTGTACCAGCTGTACCCCCGGTCGTTCGCCGATTCGGACGGTGACGGCGTCGGCGACCTGCGGGGCGTGATCCAGCGCCTCGACCACCTGGCCTGGTTGGGCATCGACACCCTCTGGCTCAACCCAACCTTCCCGTCGCCGAATGCCGACTGGGGCTACGACGTCGCCGACTACCGGGGCGTCCACCCCGAACTCGGGACGATGGACGACCTCGACGAGCTGATCGCCGGTGCCCGCGAGCGCGGCATCCGGGTGCTGCTCGACCTCGTGCCCAACCACACCAGCATCGAGCACCCGTGGTTCGAGGAGGCCCGGGCGTCGAAGGACGCACCCCGGCGCGACTGGTACGTGTGGGCCGACCCGGCTCCCGACGGGGGGCCGCCCAACAACTGGGTGAGCACCTTCATGGGCCCGGCGTGGACGCTCGACGAGACCACCGGGCAGTACTACCTGCACAACTTCCTGCCCGAGCAGCCCGACCTCAACTGGTGGAACGAGGACGTGCGCGCCGAGTTCGACGACATCCTCCGCTTCTGGTTCGACCGAGGTGTCGCCGGGTTCCGCATCGACGTGTGCCACATGGTGATCAAGGATGCCGAGCTGCGCGACAACCCACCCGCGGGCGACGACGACTCGCTCTATGACCGCCTCCGGGGCCAGCGCCAGCGCTACAACGCCGACCGCCCCGAGGTGCACGACGTGTTCCGCCGGTGGCGGGAGGTGGCCGAGGAACCCGAGCCCACCCGCCTGCTCCTCGGCGAGGTGTACCTCCTCGAGATCGAACGGCTCGCCCGCTACTACGGCGAGCGCGACGACGAACTGCAGCTCGTGTTCAACATTCCGTTCGTCCACCTCCCCTTCGAGCCGGGGCCGATGCGCGAGGCGGTGGCCGCGACCCAGGAGGTGTTCCCGCTCCACGCGTGGCCGTGCTGGACGGGTTCCAACCACGACACTCCCGGGCGCATGGCCAGTCGGTGGGGCGCCAACGAGCCGGGTCGCATCCGCATGGCGCTGATGATGCTGTTGACCCTGCGCGGCACGCCCGTCCTCTACTACGGCGACGAGATCGGGCTCCCCAACGTGGAGGTCGAACGCGAGCGGCTCCAGGATCCGGTGGGGATCCACTTCTACCCCTATGCGGGCCGCGACGGCGGCCGCACACCGATGCAGTGGAGCGCCGAGGCCGGTGCGGGGTTCACCGAGCCGGGGGTGGAGCCCTGGCTCCCCTTCGGCGATCTCTCGGTGAACGTCGCCGACCAGCGCGACGACCAGGCCTCGACGCTGCACTTCTGCCGCGACCTCATCGCCCTGCGGCGCGAACTCGACGCCCTGCGCGAGGCCACCTACGTCGCGCTCGACACCCCGGAGCCTGTCTGGGCGTGGAGGCGCGACGACGTGACCGTCGCCCTCAACTTCTCCGACGAGCCGTCCGCCGTCGACGGGGTCGAGGGGACGATCCGGCTGTGCACCGACCGCGAACGTGACGGCCAGACGGTCGAGGGCGCCCTCGAGCTCGGACCGTGGCAGGGGACCGTGGTCGCATAACCTCTGCGGCGGAGGGGTGACCGAGAGGCCGAAGGTGCTCGCCTGCTAAGCGAGTAGGGGCTGCAAAGTTCCTCGAGGGTTCAAATCCCTTCCCCTCCGCTTGGAGATCACGGATGCCTCGCCGCACGACGTGCCGGCGTTGGCGCGCATGCTGGCGCGGGCGTTCGACGACGACCCCATCACCGAGTTCCTGTTCGGCAGCGCCCGGACGCGCTGGCGCCGCAACGCCGCCGTCTACCGGGTGTTCCTCCGCCAGCAGCTCCGTCGCGAGCACCCCGTCCACGTCGCCGGCGACGGTGCGTCGGTCGCCCTGTGGGTGCCGCCCGACGAGTGGAAGGTGCCCGTGAGCGAGTCGCTCCGCGGCGCCCTGCCGTCCGTCGCAGCCCTGCGCAGCCGCGTCGGCGCTGCGTTCCGCGGCTTCGCGGCGCTCGAGCGCGGGCATCCGCACGACCCGCCGCACTGGTACCTGGCGCTGCTCGGCACCGATCCCGACCACCAGGGCAAGGGCTACGGGTCAGCCGTGATGGAGCCCGTCCTCCGGCGCTGCGACGACGAGGGGGTGCACGCGTTCCTCGAGTCGTCGAAGGAGCGCAACCTCCCCTTCTACGAGCGCCACGGTTTCGCCGCGACCGGTCAGCTCACCTTCGGCCCCGGCGGCCCGCCCCTCTGGCAGATGCTCCGCGAACCCCGCTGACCCGTCCGACCTTTTGTCGAGTTTCCCCGACCCTGTCGGGAGAACTCGACAGAAGGACACGGTCATTCGAGCCGGTACAGGCGCAACGGCTCGACGAGCCGCGCTACTCCTCAGGCAAGCCCGTGAAGTCGGGCTCGCGCTTCTCGCGGAACGCGGCCAGGGCCTCCCGTTGGGCCGGGCCGCCCGACAGCTCGAGGATCTCGGCGTCCTCGCGCTCGCGGGCCGCCTTCGAGTGCTCCACCTTGGCGGCGAGGAGCAGCCGCTTGGTCGCCCGCAGCCCTGACACCGGCATCCGGGCGATCTCGTCGGCGACCTTCATCGCCTCGTCCATCAGGTGGAGGTCGGGGACCCGCCTCCACACCAGCCCCACCTCCTCGGCCCGGTTCACGTCCATCCACGAGCCGGTGAGCACCGAGTAGGCGGTCTCCTGCCACCCGATCCGCCGGGGCATGGTGTACGAAGACCCGGCCTCCATGGTGATGCCGAGGCCGACGAAGGGCATGCGGAAGCGGGCCGACTCGGCGGCGACCACCAGGTCACAGTGGGCGAGCATGGTGGTGCCGATCCCGATGGCCAGCCCGTTCACCGCGGCGATCAGCGGCTTCTCGAAGCTCTCCACCACCTCGATGAAGGGCAGGAAACCGTGGCGCTCGTTGTCGTCATACTTCGGCCGCTGCGCCATCTCTCCGAGGTCCTGGCCGGACGAGAAGGCGCGTCCCTCACCCGTGATGACCACGCAGGCGACGGCGGAGTCGTCCTGGGCGGCCAGGAGCGCGTCGCGCACGGCGTCGTAGAGGGCGTCGTTGAACGAGTTGAGGGCGTCGGGACGATTGAGGGTCAGGAGCCGGACGCGACCTCGGTCCTGCACGTCGAGGACGTCACTCACTGCTGTCACCTCGCACGACCTGCTCCTGCCACGGGACGACCCGTTCCGGATGGCCGGACCACACCCACGCCACCGTGCGCCGCGACAGCCCGAGCATCATGCCGCCGAGCGCCGAGGGGTGGAGGAACACCGTGTCGGGCGGGCCGTCGCGCTGGTCGCGGGACGGCACCCGGGTGTGGCCGGCGCCCGCTTCGATGCACCGAGCCTCGATCTCGGGGAGCTGGCCCGTCTCGGCGAAGCACATGTAGAGGCTCTCGCCGAACTTGGAGAAGTAGCGGCCCATGGTGTTCTCGGGCACCTCGGGGGTGATGACCTCGAAGCGGTCGAGCGTGTCGTCGTCGAGCAACGTGAGGGTGCCGGTGTAGCCGTACTCGTCCGACGAGATCGCCTGGAACGCCTTGCCGCCGAGGCCGAACAGCTCGGAGTAGTGGCGCACGGCGGCGTCGGCGTCGTGGACGAGGTTGGTGGTCTCGTAGAAGGTGTCGATGTCGCCCACCGGATCGAGGCGCTCGTCCTGGCTGATCACCACGCGGAGCCCCATACCGCCGGTGTGCTCGGGCCCGATGAAGAGCTGACCCCCTTCGGCGGGGGCGTCGACGCCCCGGTCCTTCAGGTGGGCGGTGAGGGCGTCGAGGTCGTCGGTGGCCATCCCGCCCGCGACGAGGTGACCCCGGCCGTCCCGCGCCTCGAGGGCGTCGGCCACGGGCCCCGCACCGTCGGGCTCGAGCATCTCGACCCAGCCGTCGCCGAGTCGCAGGCGCGTGCGCAGCGCCGCCAGGCACTCGACGCGGTCGTCGTCGGCCTCCTGCGCTCCCAGGAGGTCCTTCCAGCCCTTCGCGGCCGCATTCCGGTCGGGGACGGCCACCACCACGCGATCCACTCGAGTCAGCATGGGGGTCAGTCTGGCAGAGGCGCAGACGTCGAGGCACCGGAAGACCTTGGGAGGTTGACGGGGCCCTTCCCCGGGTAGGGCCTGGTGAATGGATGTTCCCGGCGCATCGGACGACGCCCTCGACGTCCTCGACATCTCCGTCCCACCCGAGCCGCGGTACATCCCCGTGGCGCGGCGGTCGGTGTGTCGCTGGATGCTGCGACGCCATCTGTCCGAGGCCCGCCAGCTCGTCGAATTCGTGACGAGCGAGCTGCTCGCCGAGGGCCTCACCCACGCCGTCGAAGGGCTGGACCTCCACGTGGAGGAGATCGACGGCGGCCGGGTGCGGGTCGAGGTCTGTGGAGCGATGGCCGACGAGCCGGTGCGTTTCACGACCATCGCCGACCAGGTCAAGCGCCGCCGTGAGGCTTTGCTGGGAGCCCTCTGCACGCGCCACGACGAGGTCCGGGCAGGGTCCCGAGTCACCCTGTGGGCCGAGGTCCCGGCCGACCGCGACGGCTTCTGACCCCGGCTCAGCACGTTTTCGGCTGCCCGCGGCAGGCGCCTACACTCGCCCCTGGTCACGGAGTTCGCTTCCGGGGCCACCCGGCGCCCGTAGCTCAATTGGAGAGAGCACCTGACTACGGATCAGGAGGTTGGGGGTTCGAATCCCTCCGGGCGTGCGCATACCATGCAGGCGCTTCCGGGCGCCCTGTCCCGTTGACGGGAACGAGGGCGCCCGGTTTCGCGTCTGGCCCGGCCGACCGTGTGTCGGCTCAGGCGTATGTCGTTACTCGACGGTCAGCTCGGCGAACATCCCCTGGGCGAAGTGCGGCGGACCGGCGTCCTCGATCTGGGGTGGTCCACCCTCGGCCTCGGCAGCGGCGTCCAGGTACACCTGGGGATCGACGCCGGTGGGAATCGCGCAGATGATGGCGTAGCGCCCGGGCTCCTCGAGGACGGCGTCGCCCTCCACGGCGCCGGGGGTGTCGGTCTGGCCCGGGAGCGAGATCACCACGTCGGTGACCCCCGCGCCGAGCAGACCCATCAGCTCGTCCTGAGGGAGCTGTACCAGCTCCTCCACCGAGCGCTCCTCGTCTTCGGGCAGTTGCACGGCCACGAACTCGTGGAGCTCCGCCTCCGACTCGTTGGTGAGGCTGATCTCGGTCCCGGCTTCCACTGATGCGGGGAGGCCGTCGAAGGCGAAGTCGACCGCGGTCACGTCGACGGTCTCGGCCGCCGCTTCACCATCGGCGTCTTCCTCGGTGTCGGTGCCGGCCTCGGTGCCGGTGCCGGTCCCTTCGTCATCGTCGTCGTTGCCGCACGCGCTCGCCACCATGGCCAGCGCGAAGATCAGCGCCAGCACTCTGGCCCATCGGCTCTTTCGGACGTCCACGGAATCCTCCTGTTCACGAGCCCAAGACCGGGCTCTCCGCCGGATAGCATTTCGTCGCAGACAGTCTGCAACGAATCGAGGTCGCCTTGTCAACTTCTCCGGGACGTCGGCCCTACACCAGCCCCGTCCGCGACCGCCGGGCGGCCGAGACCCGTCGCAAGATCCTCGCGGCTACGGCCCGGATCATCGCCGACGACGGGGTGTCGGGCTTCTCGGTCCGGGAGATCGCATCCCGGGCGGGGGTGGGGGAGCGCACCGTCTACCACCACTATCCCGATCGCCAGGCGCTCCTCGACGGTCTCGCCGAATGGGTCGACGAGCTGATCGCCGATCGGGGGGTCCGCGTCGACATCGGCTCCGTCGACGATCTTCCCGGTCTCGTGAGAGACGTGTACTGGGCGTTCGACGACATCGGTGCTCCCGCGGTGGCGATGGCGCGCATGTCGATGGCCGAGGGTATGCGGTCCACCCGCCACCACCGGCGGACCGAGGGACTCCGGCGTCTCGTGGGGACGAGCGGCGACCTCGCACCTGGCGAGGTGGAGCGACGCTTCGCCGTCGTCCGCGTGATCACCGCCTCGACGACGTGGCTCACGTTCCGGGAAGCCATCGGCCTCAGCAGTGAGGACGCCGCCCGGGCGGCCGGGTGGGCGATGGAGACGCTCCTGTCTTCGCCGTCGGAATGACGTCCGGCGATCCTCGCGAGGGTCTCCAGACGCGATGAAGGCGCCGCATGGGCGCCTTCATCGCGTGGGGAGAGAGGCCTGGATATCAGGCCTGAGCGCTCAACCAGCCGAACTCCGCCTTGACGTTGCTCAACTCGGCGAAGCGCTCATTTGTCGCCCGCTCGGCCCGGAGGGCACGAGCGTGACGGATTGCCGCTGCCACGTTGGCAGCGAATCTCGAGAGGATCTCCAGGTCGGCCGTTCCGTAGCCGGGGGAGTCCTCGTCGGCTTCGAGCACGAGCACGCCCACCAGGTACCCGTCGTGGAGCAGGGGTGCCGCCATGCCGGCGGGCGTGCTCGTGCCGATCTCGTGCTTGCCGCGCCCGCCGCGTGCGGGGAAGAGCGCCGCCTGGCGCGTCTCCGCCACGTTGTGGGCTTGCTGGTCGGCGAGGTCCAGGCGACGGGATCCCTTCGTCGCCGCCTGGATGATCAGGTCGCCCCGGTCGAGGAACACGGCCCCGGCGGGAGCATCGAAGATGTTGGTGGCACCCTCGAGGGCGAGTTCGACCACCCGCTCCAGCTCCAGGGAGGAGGTGAGGGCCTGGCCCGCGTTGATCAGCGCGTGAAGCCGCTGGGTCTCTCGGGTCATGGCGTCGTGGCGAGCCTGTTCGGCGTGGAGCACGCCTTCCAGGCGACGGAGCGCCCGTTCCTTCTCGACGGCGTAGACGAGGAAGACGACGCTGATGCCGACGAGGCCGATGCGCAGGATGCCGGGGTCGATCAGCGCGTTGCCGTCGATGCGCAACGACGAGAGGACGGTGCCGAGGGCGAGGCCGACGACCACCGCCACCAAAGCGAAGGCGAGGTGGGAGCGGCTCCGGGCGAGCGCGGACAGCTTCGTTCCGTCGTCCGCGTCGGCGAGGCGGATCCCCGCGAGCTTGGCGTCACGCGTCGACGACGCGGACAGTGCAGCCATGGATCGACCTCCCAGCAGTCTCAACCGGCCCACTCCCGCTATCGGCGACCACGGAACGCCGACTGCAGGCGCGCGCAGCGCGTTCGCCCGGCATGTCCGGTTCGACGCGGGACGGCCGCGCGAATCGCGCCCTTCTCGGGAGTTGCTGGGAGAGGTTGCCGAGGGAGGCGCCTACGCGGCGGCCTTGAGCTTGACCTCGGTGTGGCGCAACTTGGCGAGGCGCGTCTTGACCAGGAGCCACACCAGCCACCACCCGGGGTCGATCTGGCCGCGGTCGAGCGCGAGCTTGGCCGAGGTGGGGGCGGCGTGGTGGTTGTTGTGGAGGCCCTCGCCGGACGTGAGGAGCGCCAACCACTGGTTGTTGGTGGCGCTGTTGGGGTAGGGGCGGCGCCCGAAGCTGTGGCCGATGGCGTTGATCGACGCGTTGAGCGCCAGGTAGAGACCGGTGTGGAGCACCGCCGCCAGGAGCCCGGCCTGCCACCCGAGGGTCAGGACCAGGACCCCGATGCCGAGCGAGAGGCCGAGGAACCCGCGGTCGAACAGCGTCCGGTCGAGACGATCGGGAGCGAGGTCGCGGGCGTACTTGTCGACGAGCGAGCCGTCGGCCAGCGCCTTGCGGTAGAGGACGGCGTTGCCGAGCTGCACCTTCCAGAAGCCGATGTACATCGGCGAGTGGGGGTCGTCCTCGGTGTCGGTGGTGGCGTGGTGGTACCGGTGGACGGCGACCCACTCGCGCGGCTTGATGCCGGTGGTGAGCCAGATCACCGATCGGAAGCCGAGCCGGACGCCCGAGTGGATCTGCAGCGCCTTGTGGGCGGCGCCGCGGTGGAGGAAGACGGTGGTGATGAGGGTGGCGACCTGGCTCACGACGAAGGCCACCACCAGCGCAGTCAGAAATGTGCTCATAAGTTTACGCTACCTACTGGTCGGTAGGGCCTGCAAGGCCAAGATGGGTCAGACAAACCCGGGTAAATACCCAAAACCCCCCACAGTGACCGCGGGGGGAGATGGCGTCACCTACCCTGGACCGGATGGAGGCGATCGCCCCGAGCGCCGGGACCCGGACCCAGATCCTCGCTGTGGCGACGCGCCAGTTCGCCGACCACGGGTACGCGGGGACGAGCCTCAACGACATCGCCGAGGACGTCGGCATCCGGCGCCCGAGCCTCCTCCACCACTTCCCGTCCAAGCTCGATCTCTACCGGGCGGTGCTCCTCCAGGAGTTCGGCGACTGGTTCGAGCTGGTCGACGATGCCACCCAGGGATCCCGCGAGGGCTGGCCGCAGGTGGAGCGGGTCCTCAACGCCGCCTTCACGTTCTTTGAAGAGCACCCCGAGTTCGTGCGCCTCGCCCGGCGCGAGGCCATCGAAGGCGGGCCGGTGCTGCGCGACGAGCTGGGGGAACTGCTGCGCCCCCTCTTCGAGCGGGCGGTGGCCTACTTCGAGCGCGAGATGCAGGCCGGTCGCCTCCGCCGTTACGACGCCCGCCATCTGCTGCTGACCGGGTACGGCGCCATCCTCTCGTGGTTCTCCGACGCCCCTCTCACGACGGCCCTCATCGAAGGCGATCCGCTCTCGGCCGAGATGCTGTCGCAGCGCCGCCGCGAGGTCATCGAGCTGTTCCGCAACGCCCTCGAGCCGTAGTCGCCGCGCGCTCCACGGTGTCGATTACTCGGTGTCGAACTCCGGGGGCGGCTGGGGCGACGACGCAACCGTGGGCGGGCCGCTGCCCGTGCCGCCGTTCCCCGCTCCGCCGTTGCCCTCGGGGCCCTCGCCCCACCACAGGGTCCGTTGCGGGAACGGGATGGTGATGTCGGCCTCGACGAGCGCCCGCCGCACCGTGCGCGCGACCTCGTCGCGGACCCGCCACTCGTCGGCGATGCGGGGCGGGTGCCAATAGCGGAGCGCGAAGTTGATGCCCGATTCGGCGAACTCGTGGACGTAGGCCTCGACCGCCGGAAACTCGAGGACACCCGGCGCGCCCGCCGCTGCGTCGGCGAGCACCTGTTGAGCCCGGTCGAGGTCGGTCCCGTACGCGACGGCGACGGTGAGGGTGGTGCGGCGGCGGTCGAAGGCCGTGTGGTTGGTCAGCGGTTCCTTGAGGACCGACGCCGACGGGAGCAGGACCCGGTTCCCGCCCTCGGTGCGGATCACCACCGCCCGGAGGTTGATGTCCTCCACGGTCCCGCGCTGGTCGCTCGACGTGATCTGGTCGCCCACGACGAACGGGCGTCGCGCCTGGAGCAGTACCGCGGCCACCGAGTTCTCGAGCACGTGCTGGAGGGCGAAGGCGAGGGCGATACCGCCGATGCCGATGGCGCCGAGCAGGGGCCCGATCCGCACGCCCAGCACGCTGAGCGCATAGACGAAGCCGCCCACGATGATGACGGCCGAGACGAACCGTCCCACCACGATGGCGACGTGGTGTTCCTCGTCGCTGCGCTCGACGAAGCCCACCACGAGTCGGCGCACGGCGGCGGCGAGGAGGAACGAGCCGACCAGGATGGCGGCGGCGAGGATCCAGTCGGCGGCGTCGACGCCGCCCTCGGCGAGGATGGCCTCGCCACCCGTTTCGTCCTCCGGCGTGGTGGTCGTGACCTGACCGAAGACACGCGCCGCCGCGAGGAGAATCGGCATGCATCCAGGCTACGGGCGCCCCCCAGGGGGCCGGGGGGATGGTCGCGGGCGGTGTGGCCTACTTCGCCGCGGGCTCGCCGCGGCGGCGTGGGTTACTTCGCTGCGGGCTCGCCAGGTGATGGCGGGTGGGGTTGTCGCCGGCGGTGTGGTCGGTGACGTCCGCCTTGTCCTACTTCGCTGCGGGCTCGCCAGGTGATGGC
>CAZTOV010000021.1:0-15786 GCA_964615175.1 uncultured Burkholderiales bacterium | reverse complement strand
GGGTGGGGTTGTCGCCGGCGGCGTGGTCGGTGACGTCCGCCTTGTCCTACTTCGCTGCGGGCTCGCCAGGTGATGGCGGGTGGGGTTGTCGCCGGCGGCGTGGTCGGTGACGTCCGCCTTGTCCTACTTCGCCGCGGGCTCGTAGTAGGGGTTGTCGCCGGCGGCGTGGTCGGTGACGTCGACCACCTTGGTGATCTCGGGGATGTGCTGGAAGATGGCCTGCTCGATCCCCTGGCTGAGCGTGACCTGGGCCATGCCGCAGCCCTGGCAACCCCCGCCGAGGCGCAGGTAGGCGGTGTCTTCCTCGACCGCCACCAGTTCGGCGACCCCACCGTGCATGGCGATCGACGGGTTGATGAACTGGTCGAGGAGCTGCTGCACCTTCTCGGGCGCTTCTCCCTCCAGCTCGACGTCGCCGTCGGCGCCGGCGACCGGGCTCGGGCTGTTGGGGTTGCGCAGCACCAGGCCGCCCTGCCCCTCGGCCGAGGGCACGTCGAGGGTGGCGCCCTGGAGCTTCTCGACGTCCTCGGCCGGCATCACCACCGGCAGCTCGCCGTGGTGCGTGGTGATGTCGGTGTCCTTGCGGGCGTCGAGGGCCTCGAAGGCGAGGTCGTAGCCGTATTCGGCGCCGTTGACCCCGACGATCTCGATGCGCAGGCCCAGCGAGTCGGGCTCGGGCTCCTTCGAGCGCAGCTCGAGAACCTTCTCGAGCGCGGACTCGGTGATGTTCAGGACCTGTTCCTGGAGAGCGTCTTGCTGCGTGGCCATGGGGAGTGCTCCTTGTGGGGTGGCAGTTCCATCCCGTTGACGATGTCCAGGGTATCGGCGCGAAGGTCGGTGTTGAAACGCGGCGCGACGCGGCCCGACGCGACAATGAGTCCGTGTCTCCAGCCTCGCCCGCGGCCACGCCGCGACTTACGCCGCGAGTCGTGCTCCTCGTCCCCACCGTCACCTACCGCGCCCCCGACTTCATGGACGCGGCCCGCGAGCTGGGGATCGAGGCGGTGATCGCCTCCGACCACAGCCAGGCCATGGCCGAGTCGATGGGCGACCGGGCCCTGGTGATCCCCTTCGACGACCCCGACGAGGCGGCGGCCCGCATCGTGGAGTCGGCGCGAGAGACGCCGGTCGACGCGGTGGTGCCGGTGGACGAGGCGGGGGTGGTGCCCGCCGCCCTCGCGGCCCGCGAGCTGGGGTTGTCCCACAACCCGCCCGAGGCGGTGGCGGCGACGCGCGACAAGGCGGCGTTGCGGCGGGCGCTCGGCGACTCGCCCGTGCCCCAGCCCGCCTTCGCGGTGGCAGGCGTCGGTGACGACGTCGCCGCGCTCGCCGAGCAGGTGGGTCTGCCGTGCGTGGTGAAGCCGGTGTCGCTCTCGGCGAGCCGGGGTGTGATCCGGGCCGACACGGCCGAAGCGGCCGCCGAAGCCGCGGAGCGGATCCGCGAGGTGCTGCGCCACGCCGATCCCGGGGCCGAAGCTCCGCCCGACCCCGACGGTCCCATCCTCGTCGAGGCCTACGTGCCCGGGGCCGAAGTGGCGGTCGAAGGCCTCCTCGTGGGCGGTCGAGTCGAGATTCTCGCCCTCTTCGACAAGCCCGACCCCATGGACGGCCCCTACTTCGCCGAGACGTTGCTCGTCGCCCCTTCGCGCCTTCCCGACGACGTGCAGGCCGAGATCCGCCGGGTCGTGTCGGTGGCGGCCGAGAGCATTGGCCTGCGCGAGGGGCCGATCCACGCCGAGGTCCGCGTCGACCCCGACCGCCGGGTGTGGTTCCTCGAGCTGGCCGCCCGCTCGATCGGGGGCCTCTGTGCCCGCACGCTCCGGTTCGGCACCGGCATGAGCCTGGAGGAGGTCGTGCTCCGCCACGCCGCCGGGCTCCCGCTGCGGGGCTTGGCCCGCGAAGCGTCGGCCGCCGGCGTGGCGATGCTCTATCCACCGGAGGCCGGCACGCTCTCCCGGGTCGAAGGGGTGGAGAGGGCCGAGGCGGTGCCCGGCATCGAGTCGGTCGAGCTCACGTTGCGGCGGGGCGTCGACGTACGCCCGCTCCCCGACTCGAGCCGCTACCTCGGCTTTGTGTTCGCCCGGGGCGACTCCCCCGAGGCCGTGGAGGCCGCGCTGCGCGAGGCCGTGGGCGCGCTCGAGATCGTCGTCGACGCGGGATAGTCCTATCGTCGGGGTCGCGATGCGCGTCCTTCTCGTCTCCACCTACGAACTCGGCCGCCAGCCTCTCCACGTGGCCTCGCCCGCGGCCGCGCTCCGGCGGGCCGGCCACGAGGTCCGAGCCCTCGACCTCTCGGTCGAGGAGTGGGACGACGACGCCGACGAAGCCGTCGCCTGGGCCGAGGCCGTGGGGTTCTCCGTCTACATGCACACCTCGATGCGGCTCGCCATGGCCGCGGCCGACCGCATCCGGGCGGCACGCCCCGGTCTGCCGATCTGCTTCTACGGGCTCTACGCCCCGGTGAGCCGCGACCTCACCGTCGGCAACCTCGCCGACCGGGTCATCGCCGGCGAGTACGAACCGGGCCTGCTCGAGTGGGTGGCCGAGCTGTCCGGCGGCTCGCCGGTTCCGGAGGGCTTCGTCGTGCATCTCGGCCGCTCCGAGTTCAGCCTCCCCGCCCGCGACCTCCTGCCTCGGCTCGACCGCTACGCCCGCCTCGTCACCCCCGAGGGGGAGGTGCTGGTCGGCGCGGTCGAGGCGAGCCACGGCTGCAACCAGAAGTGCCGGCATTGCCCCGTGCCCGCGGTCTACGAGGGCCGCACCCGGGTGCTCGACGTCGACCTGGTCATGGCCGACATCGAGCAGCTCGCCGAGGCCGGGGCCCGCCACATCACCTTCGCCGACCCCGACTTCCTCTCCGGGCCCGCCCACGGCCGCAAGGTGGCCGAGGCGTTCGGCGAGCGGTTCCCCGACCTCACCTTCGACATCACCACCAAGGTCGAGCACGTGCTCGGGCACCCCGAGCTGTGGCCCGACTTCGCGGCCGCCGGCTGCCTGTTCGCGGTGAGCGCGGTCGAGTGCGTGAACGACGAGATCCTCGAGCGGCTCGACAAGGGCCACACCCGCGCCATGGCGGCCCGGGCGGTGCACGCCCTGCGCGAGGCGGGGATCGAGCCCCACCCGTCGTTCCTCGCCTTCACCCCCTGGACCACCGCCGCCGACGTGCTCGACATCCTCGACTTCGTCGCCGACCACGACCTCGTCCCCAGCGTCGACCCGGTGCAGTACACGCTGCGGCTCCTCGTGCCCGAGGGATCGCTCCTCCTCGACCTCCCCGACATGCAGCCCCACCTCGATCACTACGACGCCGAGGGCCTCACCTGGCGGTGGTCGGCCGCCGACCCGGAGGCCGACCGGCTCCAGGCCGAGCTGGCTGCCCTCGTCGAGCAGGGGCTCGCCGCCGACGCGTCGACCCTCGAGCTGTACGGGGCGGTCCGCGAACGCGTGGCCCACGCTGCCGGGAGGCCCGAGGCCGCGGCGGTCCCCGAGGCTGCGCGGGCGGGCGCCGAGCGTCCTCGGCCCCATCTCACCGAGCCCTGGTTCTGCTGCGCCGAGCCCACCGACATGCAGGTGGGCGCCGTCACCGGCCCGTGATCGCCCCCTTCCGCTTCGACCGCACGTTCCACTTCGACGTCCATCCCGCCGCGCTGTGGGCGACGCTCTCGCGCACCGACGCTTTCCCGCAGTGGTGGCGGTGGCTGCGGGCGTTCGACACCAACGGGGGCGACGGGAGCGCGGAGGGCCTCGACGAGGGCGTCGAAGCTGAGTGCGTGGTGCGGGGGCCGCTGCCCTACGCGCTGCGGTTCACCGTGGCGGTGACCGAGGTGAAGCCCGAGGCGCTCGTGGCCACCGAGGTGACCGGCGACATCGCAGGGCCCGCCCGCCTCGAGCTTCGGAGCGTCGACGACGGCACCGAGGCTCGCCTGGCCTGGGAGGTCCGTGTCGTCGATCCGGCGCTGCGTGCGACCGCCCGGGTCGCCCGTCCCCTCATGGAGTGGGGGCACGACGTGGTGGTCAACCGGGGAGTGCGGCAGTTCCATCGCCACGCGCTCGACGCAGCACCGCCCCCACCGTGACGCCGAACGCCACGTGGTCGGCGGCCTGGGGGAGTTGAGGGAGCCGCCGCACGGCGTCACCCCGACGGCCGACCAGGCGCGCGCCCGCTCCCAGGTCGAGCGCGGCGATCGCTACGCCCGCGACGGCGCCCCCGACGACCTCACGGCCGCGTGGCAGCACCATGGAGAGCACGACGCCCCACCCGAGCGAGAGGGCCGCGTGGACGCCTCCCGCCGCGAGGAGGACGCGGACATCCGTGGCGTCGGGAGCGGCGAGCCTGCCGGCGGCGCGGGTGGACTCGAGCACCGGCCGACCCGTCGCCAGCGCGTAGAGCGTCGACGGGACCCCGCTGAGCACCCCCGCCACGGCGCCGGCGGCGAGCCCCTCGCGGATCACGTGAAGATCCGGTACCCCTCGAGCAGGCGACGGGCGTCGTCGCCGGTGGCGACGACGCCTCCGGCCTCGTCGGCCATCTCGAGGCGCCCGGCGGCGACGAGCATGAAGGCCGGGGCGGGCCCGGCGATCGTGTCGCCTGCGTCGCCCGCGGGGTCGGACAGCGATCCGCGTCCACCCTCGATCACCAGGTCGACGGTGCGGCCCCCCGCTCCCGAGCCGATTCCCGACAGATCGAGGCGGACGCGTCCGTCCTCGATCCCCGCCTTCTTCACCGCCCCCCATCCGGCGAGGTCGATGGCCCGCTCGGTGCAGAGCCGGCAGGCGGTGGGCTCGGCGTCGAGCTGGAGGCCCCGCCCGAGGGCGCTGCGGAGATCGAGGAGGTGGACGTAGAGGTCCATGAGCCGGATGTCGGCCCGCATCGCCTCGGTGGTCTCGCCCACGGGTCCGGGAACGCGGTGCTGCCACGCGGGGTCGTCGGCCGGGCCGAGCCCGCGCAGGTGATCGAGCTGGCGCTTCGACGCCTCGGTGACCTCCTCGAGGACCTGCTCCACGGTCCAGTCGCGGCGGGCCTCGATCCCGGCCGCCGTCCAGTCGTCGATCGAAGATCCCCCCGGCTCGGGCGTCGGCGGCTGGGGGAGGCCCTGGAACTGACCCTCGATGGCGCCGAGGTGCGCGGCGAGGTCCTTGACGCTCCAGTCGGTGCACGGCGTGGGCCGGCCCCAGTCCTCCTCGCCGAGACCGTCGAAGATCTCGCGGAACGCCGACCACGTCTCGTCGAGGGCCGTGATGATCTCGGGTTCGCCCGCGCTCGTGTTCATGCGTCGGAGCCTAAACCGGGCCCCTCGTCGAGCATGCGCCGAAGCATGGGGAGCACGACCTGGTCCTTGGGTCGCCCGGCGGCCTCCTTCGACCGCACCACGTCGGCGAGCGAGGCGACGGGAACCCGGATGCCGCGGATCCCGATCTCGACCGCGTCGCGCTTCAGGTCGCCGTAGCCGGTGGTGCCGGCGGGGACCACCGAGAGGTCGAGGTCGCCGGCGTCGGTCGTGAGGTTGAGCACCTGACTCCGGGCGATGAGGGCGGCGTCCGGTTCGAAGGGGATTCCGCCAGGCTCGTTCGCCCTGCGGATCCGGGCGCCCAGCTCGAGGAGAGTCGCGGCCAGTCGTTCCAGGTTCTCCTCGCTCGTCTCCGGGGTGATGTCGACGTCGGTCGTGACGTACTCGGCTCCGTGGAGAGCAGCCGCCAGTCCCCCGATGAGGACGTAACGGACCCGGTGGTCGTCCAAGGCCCCGAGGATCCGTTGCGGATCGAATTCAACCACGCTGCGCGTCGGCCAGGGCGGCGCGACCCTCGCGGATGAAGCGCGCTGCGGTCACGACCTTGTCGAGGCGTTCGGACGGTGTTCGGCGCAGGTTCTCGAGCACGAGGCTCCAGTCGTGATCGTCGAGCGGTTCGAGGCAGGGGATGAGCGTCAGGCCACAGGCGCGGACGAGTTGGTCGAGGGACTCGACGCTGGGGGAGACGGCGCCCGACTCCCAACGGGCGACCGCCGACTGGGTGGTGCCGGCACGCGCCGCCAATTCGGCCTGGGTCAGGCCGGCGCGCTTGCGGGCCTCGCGGATGACGAACCGTGCGTCCACCCGCACCATGATACCAGAGATATAGCAGATCTGCTATATAGTAAATCTGCTATATAGCGCTCAGGATTTCTTCTTCGTGCTCGCCTTCTTCTTCGCGGGGGCCTTCTTCTTGGTCCCGGCGGACTTCTTCTTGGTGCTCGACTTCTTCTTGGTCCCGGCGGACTTCTTCTTGGTTCCGGTGGACTTCTTGGTGCTCGACTTCTTCTTCGCGGGCGACTTCTTCTTCGTGCTCGACTTCTTCTTAGCGGGGTTCTTGGTGGGCTTCTTGGCGGGAGCCTTCTTCTTGGTGCCTGACTGCTTCGGGGTCGTCGTCTGCTTCTCGTCGCGTTTCTGCTCGCGGGCGACCGCCTCGAGCTCGCGCGTGGCCTCGTCGGCGTGCGCCCGCACGTCTTTCAACTCGCGGCGGAGTTGCTCGCGTTCCTTCGCGAGCGCCTGCTCCCGCTCGCGGATCGCTGCACGTTCCTTCGCCACGGCGCGCCGCTCGGCCTCGATCTCCTCCTCCACCTCGGCACGGCGGGCCTCGATCTCGGCCAGGCGGCCCTTCGCCCCCCGGCGGGTGCGCGCTCCCTCGATCCGCCGGCGCTCCGCCTCGACCTGCTGGCGCTCGGCTTCGAGCAGTTCGCGCTCGCGCCGAACCTGTTCGGCGGCCCGTTTCTGCGCCTCATCCCGTTCGCGCGAGGTCTCCCTGCGCTCCGACTCGAACGCCTGACGGGCCTCATCGAGCGCCTTGCGGTCGTCCTCGAGCCGGCGGCTGAGGGTCTCGATCTCGGCCTCCCGGGTCCGCAACGCCGCGTCGCGGTCCTCGGCCTCCCGGCGGTGCTCGTCCCGGAGCTCTTCGATCTGCGCCGTGATCGAGCGGCGCTCCGACTCGAGCGCCTCCCGCTCCCCGGCGAGCGACTCGCGCTCCGAATCGAGCTGCTCCTGGAACGCCGAAGCCCCCTCTTCGGCGGCTTGCCGCGCGGCCTCTAGCTTCCGCCGCTCCTCGATCACCTCGTTGCGGCGCTGATCCAGCTCCTTGATCCGTTCCCGCTCTGCCCGTGACGCGCGGGCCCGCTCCTTTTCGAACTCGGCCCGTTCGTCCCGGAGCTGCTGCCACTTCTCCTCCACCTCGTTCTCGGCCTCGATCCGCGAGTCCTCGAGCATGCGACGACGCTCGTCGTGCTCCCGGTTGAGGAGCGCCCGCTGCGCGTCGAGGTCTTCCTGCGCCTCGGCCAGCCGCCGCGCGCTCTCGGCCTGCTGGCGCTCGCGCTCGGCGGTCAGCTTCTGCCGCTCGCGCTCGAGGTCGGCGTCCTTCGAGCGGGCCTCTTCCTCGAAGCGGCGGCGGTCGTCGTCGAGGAGCGACCGGTCGTGGGTGAGCTGCGCCCGCTCCTCTTCGAGCGCTCCCCGTTCTTCGGTGAGCCGGCGGCGCTCGCTCTCCAGCGATGCCCGCTCGCGGGCCAGCGACTCCGCCTCCTCCTCGAAGCGTGATCGCGCTTCCTCCATCTGCTCGCGCTCGGCAGCCGCCCACTCGCGCTCCGCCTTGAGCCGGGCTACCTCCTCCTCCAGGTCGGTGCGGAGGGCCCGTTCTTCCTCCTCGAGCTGCTCGCGGCGTCGGGCCCACTCGGCTTCGAAGTCCTCGCGCGCCGCCCGGGTCTCCGATTCGGCGGCGGCCTGCTTCTCGCGCAGGTCCTCGAGCATCCGCTCGCGCTCGATGTCGAGGAGCTGCCGGGCTTCCTCGAGGTCGGCCCGCCGTTCGCGTTCCTTGGCGTCGGCCTCGACCTTCATCGCCTGGCGCTCGGTCTCGAGCTTCTGGTCGACCGCCTGCATGCGCTCCCCGTGCTGGCTCTGCAGCTCGTTGCGCTCGTCGATCAGGGCTTGGCGCTCTTCCTCGAGACGGGCGAGCACCTCGGAGTGTTCCCGCGTCTGCTCTTCGGCGGACTCGCGGAGCGTGCGGCGGGCCTCCTCGAGCCGTTCGTCGCCGGCTTTGACCCGTTCGTCGTGCTCGGCCCGCAGCCACTCTCGCTCCGCGTCGAGGGCCTTGCGCTGCTCCTCCAGCTCCTGTTCGGCCTCGTCGAGTTTGGTGATCCGCTCCTCGCGTTCGCGTTCGAAGGTCTCGCGGGCATCCTCCAGCTCACGTCGCACTCCCCGTGACCGCTCCTGGAGCGCACGTCGGGCCTCCTCCAGCTCCCGTTCGAGGCCCGCCTCCATCTCGGTGCGCCGGCGCTCGAGCGCCTCGATCTCTTCCCGGGCCTGCCGGCGTTCGTCGTCGAGGGCCGCTCGCGTCTCAGCGACGTTGGCCTCCAGTTCCTCGCGCCGCTTCTCCAGCTCGGCCTGGGCCTCGGTCAGCTCGGTGGTGAGCCGTGACCGCTCCTCGGCCACCGCCAGGCGTTCGTCGTTGAGCGCCTCGCGCTTCTTGGCCAGCTCCTCCTCGAGGGCGGCCCTCTCCCGCTCGTACTGCTCGCCGAGCTTTCCCCGTTCCGACTCCAGCGATGCCCGGCTCGCCTCCAGTTGCCGGCGTTCTTCCTCCAGCTCGCGCCGCGGCTCGGTCAGCTCCTCCTCGACCCGGGCCCGCACCCGATCGCGTTCCTCGGCCAGCTCGGCTTCCAGTTCGTTGCGCCGGGCTTCGACCTCTTCGTCGGCCTGCTGGCGCTCGTCGTCGAGCATCTTGCGGGCCGCCGCGATCGCCTGTTCGCGTTCTTCGATCCGCTGCTGCTGCTCGGCCAGCTCCTGTTCCAACTCGGAGCGGATCCGCGACCGTTCTGCCTCCGCCTCCTGCTCCAGCTCGGCCCGCCTCGCCTCGAGCTGTTCGTCGAGCCGCGCCCGTTCCGTCTTCAGCTCGGTCTGGGTCCGCGCCACCTCGCGGCGCTCGGTCTCCAGCTCCGAACGCAGCTCCTGGAGCTGCCGGTCCGCCTGCTCGCGCACGTCCGAGCGGGCCCGCGCCAGCTCGTGGTCGACCTCGGCCCGACGTTCCTCCAACTCCTGTTCGTGGCGGGCCTGCTCGTCCTCGAACGCGGCGCGCTCCTCGCGCAGGGCCTCGCGCTCCGATGCCACCGCGTTGCGCGCCTCGACGATCGCCTCGCGCGCCTCCTCGCCCTTCGACGACAGCTCGCCCTCGAGCCGGGCCCGCTCCTCGTCCAGCTCCTCGCGCAGGCGGCGGTGTTCGAGTTCCAGCTCCGACCGGCGCGCTTCGAGTGCCCGCCGTTCCTCGGCGACCGCCTCGTGGACCTCGCGGATGCGCTCCTTGGCCGTGTCCTGGGCCCGCGCCTTCTCCGAATCGAACTCCTCTGCCAGGGCGGCGCGTTCGGCCTCCAGCTCCTCGCGCAGCCGGCGCTGCCCCGATTCCAGCTCGGAGCGCGCCGCCTCGATCTCGCGCCGCTCCGCCCCCAGCTCCTCGCGCTCGGCCCGGATCTGCTCCGACGCCGACTTCTGCGCGTCGACCCGCGCGTCGCGCTCGGCCTCGAGCCGCTCCCGCTCGTCGGCCAACCGCCGCCGCGCGTCCTCCAACGCGTCCCGCTGCTCCTGGAGCCGCGCGCCCGCCTCGTTGGCGGCCCGCACCGCCTCCTCCAACTCCTCGCGGCGCGTCTCGCTCCTCGTGCTCGTCCCCTCGTCCGCGGTCACGCGCGCTCCTCGATCAAGCCAGTGTGCGCGAGCGGGGGCGGCGGGTGAGCTGCTCGTAGACCTCGAGCGTCAACGGGTGCAGCACGTCGTGTATCGCGTCGTACATCTCGTCGCGGTCGATCTCGATCGCGCGGCACAGCTCCTCCATGACCTCCTCCACCCCGGCCGGGTTGCCCGCCAAGTCGGCGGCGAACATCCGGTCTCGATGGAGCTGCTCGTTCCCGGGGCTGGCGAGGAGACCCTGTTGGGTGGCCCACCACACGCCCCGGGGATCGTTCGCGTCAAGGTACAGGCACGCGAGCTCGTGCGCAGTGTCCGTGATCTCGGCGACGACCGCGCTCGTCAACGCCTCCGCGTGGGTCCACAGATATTCGATCCCGGTCGACGAGAACGGCCGGCCGCGGACCAGCGACAGGGCCGCCCGAAGATCGTCGATGGCACCGGCTCGGTCGCGTCGACCGGCCCGCTCCGTGTACGCGCGGAATCGGTCGTAGTCGAGCGAGAGCGTGTCCGACACGCGGTAGATGCCGTCCGCACCGACATGGGGGAGATGGGGAGCACCCGATGCATCGACCCCGAGATATCGACGGGCGAGCGATGCGACGGTGTGGAGCGTCCCTGGCGCGATGAACCGGTCGGGCCAGAGCGCCTCCATGAGCACGTCGGTCTCGACGCCATCCCGGTGGAGCGCCAGGTACGCCACCAGCTCCAGGGCCTTCCGACGCTTGAACTCGCCGGCGTGGCCTTCCACCGTCACCGGACCGAGAAGCTTGATCTCCACCGCCGGATCTCCGTCGACGTCAGGGAGCTCATCCGCCTCGTCGCCGTCGCGTCGGTGCATGACCCGATGGGCGCGCGGCGGACTCGGGGGAGTCAACGCACGGATGCGAGCGGCTTGCGACAGCAGAGCCCCCAACGCGGCGCGGTGTCGCTCCCCGAGACGGTGTCGGGCCAACTGCACGCCCATGGGCGCGAGCTCCACCCGTTCGTCGACGAGGTCGATCTTCCACATGGTCTCGTGCTCGCCGCCGACGATGGCCGTGACGCCGGCCCGATCGGTCCGGTGGGCGATCTCGAGGAGCTCGTCGATCTCGTCGTCGTCGACTGCTGGGGCGCACATCACGACGACGGGATCGCATGCTTCGGGTGCATCGCCGGCCGCGATTCGCGCATCGACGTCGCTGACGACGTCGTGCACAGCAAGCAGTTCGCTTGCCGCCGCGACCCGGTGTTCCAGGTCGGCTGCGACCGTCCGCATCGATTCGACGACGTCGACGTTGTCGAGGGCGGAGAGTTCGTGACCGAAACCGACGCAGACCACGCGGAGCCGCCCGGCCCACGGGCCCGTCGCCAGCTCGACTGCCGTCGTGTAGAGGGTCTCCTGTACCTCGAGCACCGATCCGCGCACGCCGATCGAGTTCGCGGTTTCGGGATTGAGGAGGACCTGGCTCCGATCGGTGTGCCCCAGGGTGAAGAGCGCCGGCAGTGGACTCTCGACAGCCGCACCGTCGATCAGCTCGGGCAGATCGGGCAGTGGATCGCTGCGGGTGATCATCCAACTGAACCCTTCATCCTCCACCGAGTACCCGGCGACCGGATTCGGGTCGGGCGCCGCGAAGAGGATCGACAGCTCGCCGGCGACGTTCACCCCCACGATGGGCGGACAGGTCCTGGACTCAGCTCGGAGGCCCGTGGCGAGCCGCTTCAGGGCTTCGTCGAGAAACGTCATCAACTCGACATCCGCGGCCTGACGGATGCCGACCTCGGTATCGGGGTGCTCACGAGCCTCGACGGGGTCGCCGGCCTCGTGCCAACGCTCCCGGACTCTGCGCAATCGAGTGAGGGTCCACGCGACACCGGCGGCGAAAATGCCGGCTCCGGTCAGAGATCGGGTGAGTGACGTGGGCCGGAGTTCCACCGACGCGATGTCGTCGAGTCCGTCGAGTTCGAGTTCAGGTGCCTCGACGTTTCGCGACTCGCGACGGTCCGGCCACGTCTCGGACGCGGGAAGTTGCAGGGTTCGGTCGCCGGCGCTGCGCTCGTTTGCCGACGCCGGAGGAACGACCGGGGGATCAGCGTGGTCCTCCTCCGGTGGTTCCTCCTCCAGTGGGTCCTCGTCCGGTGGCGCCTCGTCGGGGTGGTCTTCGTCCGGTGGCGCGTCGTTCACGTCAGCGGGTGGGGTCGTGTCGGGCTCCGTCGCGTGGAGTGGCTCGGGTGTGACGGGTTCTGCCGGAGGGAGCGGTGTGACCGGCGACTCGACACTCGGAGGCGCCGCCGCGCCGTTCCCCGCGGCCGAGTGTCGGTGTTCGGCCGGGGCTTCGGTGGGAGGGTCGTCGGCCACTTCCCGGAGTCGATCGAGCGCAGCCTCGGCCTCGGCATCGACAGCCTGGGCCGACTCATCGGCGTGACGCGCGGCTGCGAGCGAATCACCGTTCTCAGAGGCCGGCACGCCGGTCGAGGAGGGGAGGTCGAGCTTCCAGTCGGGGAGGATGAGACCGGGGTCGTCGATCTGATCGGTGTTCGCGGCGGCGATCTCAGGCCACCGGGCTCCCGTCCCCAAGTGTGTCTCGGCGATTCCCCACAGCGTGTCGCCTTCTTGAACGACGACCGAGTCGTGGGAGACCGGGTCGGTCGGGAGGACGAGGGCCCAACCCGGGCGGATCAGGTCGCCGGGATCCTGGAGCCGACCCCCGCCGGGCTGTTCCCGATCGCGGTTCAGCTCGAGGATTTCGGGCCAGCGGTGCGGATCACCAAGCTCCCGGCCGGCGATCGCCCACAGGGAATCGCGCTGTTCAACCACGTATTCGCGGACATCTGCGCTGGTGTTCGCGTGAGTTGCCGTCGGCGAACCCGCGTCCGGGTCACTGACCGGCGCGAGCTGGTCGTGCGGCTCGACGGACGCCAGGGTTATGGGAAGCCGAGGAAGGGGCGGGAGGTCGGCATCGTTCGCTCCGGCGGCATCGCTCGAGTTCGACAGCGAGAGACCGGCGACCAGCACGACGGCCAACGACTGGAACGTTCCGAGAACGGGCACGGATGGACGGTCGCCGCCGCGGAACCTTCCGACGACCTCGATCGCCAGGGCCACGATGAGCTCGAGCCAGGCGGCCCAGCAGATCAGTGCGAGAACTTTGAACAGGGTCTGCTCGGTGACCTGACCGTTCGTCAGGGCCGCCTGGACATCCGACCATCCCGGGAGATCCTCCGGGAGAGGGTTGCCGACGAGCAACCACAGCGCGATCGGAGGGGCGACCACGAGCGCCGTGATGATGACGATGGCGCCGACCCTCGGCACCAGGGTCCGTAGCGAAGGATGGATTGCTGTTCTCATGTCTCACCTCGAGTCACGCCGCGCACGATCCGTGCTTCTCCGGTTCCGGTCACCGTGACGGTGCGCATTCCCACGAGGGACAGCAGGGGCGTTGCCTTCCGCAGCGTGAGCCTCACCTCGACGCGATCCCCGCGGACACGAGCCGTGCCCGAATAGCCGTGTCGCCCGAGGTACGCGCGCGCGGCCATGACGGCCGCGCGCGCGTCGAGACGCGTGGTCCGCACCCTGAGGGCGTCGACATCCACGGCTTGGGCACCCGCTCTCGCGGCCGCGCCGGCCTGATCGGCTGCCTCTCGGTGGGCGGCGAGGACCTTCCCCCCGTCGAGCACGAGGCCGGTGGCCATCAGCATGGCCACGGTGACCACGGTCACGAACGCCGTCACCGTGCCCCGTTCCCGTGCTCGGTCGAACTTCACGTTCTCGTGTCCCGGCTCGGCCATGTCAGCGACTCCGGAAACGGTCGACGACCTCGCTTGCGGTGGCGGTGATCGTGCGTGATCCGGGAATTCCGAGCGGAGCGAGGTCTCCGAGGCGCACCGTGCACGACACGCGGACTCGCACGTCTCCGGCGGGGCGGAGTCGCGAGGTGTCGGCCCGGACGTCGAGACCTCGACACGTCACTCCCCGGTCGGTCAACGAGCGAGCGGCCGTCCGTTGCGCGTCGACGCGCGCAGCCCCACCGGTCTGCCTGATCGATGCCGCGCGGGCGGCATCCGAGGCCGCGGCGTTGACGTCACTGGACGCCAAACTCATTCGCCCCGCGAGCACGACCAGGAGCATCACCAGGACGACGGCTGGGGTCACGATGGTCAGTTCGACGACCGCGCTCCCCTGCGCGCTCCTGAGCGCTGCTCCTGTCATTCTCCGGTGCTTCATCGTTCGGTGCGCGCTCGGAAGCGCTCGCTGGGCCCGTCGGCGACGCCGCGCACCGAGAACGTGAAGCCGGGGACCAGGGAGACCACGCGGCCCCTCACGACAACCCGGGTGCGGTCGCGCGTTCGGGAGACGCTGACGGTGGGTGACGAGATCAACCCCGACCCCGGTCCTGACAGCACCGCAACGGCCGCGGCTCGGCCCGTCGAACCCGAGCCGCGTTCCACCTGGGCCGATCGGGCCCCCCGCTGGGCGGCGGTGCTCGCGAGATGCGTGGCGTGCTGCCAGAGGGCGAACTGGAACACCAGCATCACCACGAGGACCAGTGCCGGGGTGACGATGACCATCTGGGTGGTCGCCGAGCCACGCTGGCTGCTGAACCGGGGCGGGTCGCACACGGCGAGTTAGGGGATCGCGTCGGCCCGGCTGCGTACCCGGCTGGCGATGAGCGCCACCATCGCCACGGCGAGCGCCGCGAGGCCGGCCGTGATGATCACGGTCTCGGTCGTCATCCCCCGTTCGCTCTCCCGGAGCTCGTGTCGGGCGACATCGAGGCGTCCCTGGAGCCCGAGGTACGCGCTCGCCAAAACGGCGAGTTCGGGACTCGAGCTTCCGGCACACCGGATCATCAAGGCGGTCATGGCTTGCTCCCCTCGTTTGGGTTGTGGTTTGGGTTGTTGGGGCCGTTGCGGTGGGGTTGTCGGGGTTGAAGTGTCAGAGTCCCTCCAGCACGAACTGGAGGGCGGGGTAGAGGATGAAGGCCAAGAAACCGAACAGGAGGAGAACGACCGGCACGCTCATGCGCTCGGTGGCCGCCTGCGCCTCGGCCTCGACCTCCGTGAGTTGCTGCTCCCTCATCGACTGCGCTTTGGCGACCAGAGATGCTCGAATGCGAGCGCCGTGCTCTCCGGCGAGGCTCACTCCGGCTGCCAGCTCGGACAGCTCCTGGACACCGAGTTCGCCACCCAGATCGCGGAGTGCGTTCCAGGGGGTGACGCCGCTGAGTCGGGCGCCCGCGAGCGCTCGCCTGATGGCCGCGAACGCCCACCCCTCACCCGCGTCTGCCGCGTCGTGCAGCGCACTCTCGGTGCCTGCACCACCGGCGACGACGATCACGACGAGATCGAGATAGGCGGCGAGTGTGTGGCGGAACTCTCGGCGGCGGCGGGCGGCCTCGTTGCGGACGGTCAGGTCGGGAACGACGAAGCCGGCGGCTCCGGCGAGGAGCGATGCCGCGACCGCGAAGCTCAAGGGAACGGAGACGCCGGCTGCGGCCAGGACCACGGTGACGATGATGGGGAGAGCGAACAACGACGCGGCCGCCACGATCTTCTCGAGCGCGTGACGGTCCACGGTCCGGTCGGTGATCCTGAGATCGCGCCGGAGGACCCCGAGGTCGAGGCCGACCACCTCCGCGACCGTGGTCGCCAGTCGGACGGCGGCGACTTGCCGTTTCGAAGCTCCTCCGTTCGACGGCTGTTCGAGGGACCGCAGGGCATCGGTCAAGGCCGGTTGCGGCCTCGCCATGCCGATCAGGCACAGCCACAGGCCGCCGCCGAAGCCGATGCCGAGGAGCAGGGGAATCAGCATGGTCCCGCGGCTCCCGTCGGGGTACTCGTGGAGAACAACCGCGGCGCGTCCTCGATGCGCGCCATGCGTTGGAGGGCGAGGATGGCGCCGGCGAAGAGCATGCCCACCACCAGGAGCCAGGCCTGACCCTGCGCATCGTCGTACGGTGCGAGGAAGTCGCTGTTGAACAGGATCAGGAGTCCGGCGAAGCCCAGGGTCGTCACCGTGACGACCCTGACCGCGGTGCGGAGCCGGGCCCGCCCGGCGTAGACGCGTCGCCGCATCGAGACCTCCATTCGCGCCGACGAGGCGAGCGCTCCGAGG
>CAZTOV010000020.1:0-28822 GCA_964615175.1 uncultured Burkholderiales bacterium | reverse complement strand
GAGGAGTTCGCCCGGGGATCCGGCCGGCTCGGCCCGACGTTCGCGGAGGCGAGCCGACGGGTGTCGGGATACATCGAGCAGGAATGTGAGCCGTCGTGACCCGTTGTCGAGGCATCGCCGTGCTTGCGATCGCCCTCGCGGCTCTCACCGCATGCTCGTCTGACGGCGGCGACGACGGCGACGTGGCGGCCTTCTGCTCCCGCTTCCGCCAGCTCTCCGAACTCGTGGCGGCCGCTTCGGTTCCCCCCGATGAGATGCAGGACGTTGCGTCGACCCGGAGCCTCGCCGACGACATCGCCCGAACGGCCCGAGAGCTCCCTCGCGTCGCCCCGGACGAGATCCGCGACGACGTCGAACGCCTCTCCCGCACCACCGCGGAGCTCGCGGCGGACCTGCGCGACTTCTACCAGGGGATCGTCGATGACCCGGCCCGCGCCAACGATCCCACCTATCTCTCGTCGTTCGAACCCGTCACCGAAGACCGCCGCGCCGTCCTCCAAGAAGCCGGGGAACGAGTCCGGCCCTATGTCGACGAGCATTGCGGTGAGCCCCTGCCTCCGGCCGAGCCCAGCGAAACGACGGATCCTTCGCCCACCGGCTCGAACCCCTAAGGTGCCTGCTCCAGAACAAGTCCACGAAGGAGGCTGACGATGACCCGTTTCATGGCCCTGCTTGCCGCCACCGTCCTGGTGTTCGCGGCGTGCGGTGACGATGACGGAGGTAGTGCAACCGCCGGCGGCTCGTCCGAGGCCTTCTGTGGGCTCGCCGACGAAGTGCAGTCGCTCGACGAACTGGGCGAAGGCGTCGACCCCACCGACTTCGGCGCTCTCGAGAACCAACTCGACGAGTTCAACAGCGTGCTCGACGACGCCGTCGACGCGGCCCCCGGCGAGATCCGCGACGACGTCGAACTCGTCGCCAGAACGGTGAACGAGATGTTCGAGGCCATGCGGGGCCCGCTCCAGGAACTGACCGAGAACCCCGAGGCGGCCGCGCAGAACCCCGAGATCTTCCAGCAGCTCCAGGAAGCCGCACCAAGCCCCGAAGAGGAAGAGGAGCTGGAAGCGGCGAGCCAGCGCATCGAAGAGTTCGTCGAGGAGGAGTGCGGCATCGACACCGACTCCGGCGACGACTCTGACGGTGGCGACTCGGGCACCGACGAGAGCGACAGCGACGGTGAAGGCGACGGCGGGGACCCGTTCGGCTCGTAGCCAGTCGCCCCCTCCGACCGACGACCGAGACCCCGGCCGCAAGCGCCGGGGTCTCGTCGCGTCCGTGGATCGGTGCGTCTACGCGGCCGAGCGCTCCAGCACGTGGACCGAACATGCCGACCCCAGCCCGATCACGTGGGTGAGGCCGACCGCGGCTCCGTCGACCTGCCGGTCGCCGGCCTCACCGCGGAGGTGGCTGGCCACCTCATAGAGGTTGGCGACACCGGTGGCACCGAGGGGGTGGCCCTTGGAGATGAGCCCCCCGGAGACGTTCACCGGGATCTTGCCATCGCGGCTCGGGCCACCCGAGTCGATGAACGCCCCGGCCCCGCCCGGCTCGCAGAGCCGCAGGTTGTCGTAGTGGAGGAGCTCGGCGGTGGCGAAGCAATCGTGCAGTTCGACCAGGTCGAGGTCCTGCGGATCGACACCGGCTGCCTCGTAGGCCTCGTCGGCGGCCCGACGGGTCAGCGTGTTCACGTCAGGCTGCACCTGGTCGCTCTCGGTCCACTCGTCGGAGGTCATGACCGACGCCGAGATCTTGATCGCCCGCCGCTGCTGCTCCTTCGAGAGACTCTTCAACCGCTCCTCCGACAACAGGACCACCGAGGCGGCGCCGTCGCCGGTGGGGCAGCACATGAGAAGGGTGTTGGGGTACGAGATCATCTCGGCACCCATCACCTCCTCGAGGCTGAACTCCTTCTGGTACTGCGCCAGTGGGTTGAGCGTCGAGTGGCGGTGGTTCTTCTCCGCCACCTTGGCGAACTGCTCGAACCCGACGCCATCGTGCTGCGCGGCGTACTCCATCCCGGCCTGGGCGAACACACCCGGCATGAGGCCGGTGCCCAGGATCCCTTCGACACCCATGACCGCGCCGTAACGCCCCTTGGGCTCGTAGACGTGCTTGTCGCCCCGGGCCTTGCCCGCGGCGCCGAGGAGACCCTGCTTGCCCATCTGTTCGACACCGATCGCCAAGCCCATGTCGGCCTCGCCCGCCTTGATGGCCATGGAGACGGTGCGCACGGCGGTGGCGCCGGTCGCGCAGGCGTTGGCCACGTTGTAGACGGGGATGCCCGTCTGACCGATCTGCTTTTGGATGCGCTGACCGACCATGCCGCTGGCCTCGCCGAGACAACCGACGGCAAGGATGTCCATGTCGAAGATCGACGTATCGCCGTCGTCGAGCGCAGCCAGACCGGAATCGGCTCCGAGGTCGACGACATCGCGGTCGGGGTAACGCCCGAACTTCGTCATCGAGGCGCCCAGAATCCAGACGTTGTCACCACTCATCAGATGCTCCTCACTCGTTCGCGGCCGGTCGATAACCGAAGGCCACCGCCTCGGTGCCCTCGTCGTCGCCGCCGGCCACGTAGGTGGTCAACTCGACGGGCATCCCGAGTTCGACCTGATCGGGGTCGGCGTCGACATCGACCAGGTTCGACTTCACCACTCCTCCGCCGTCGAGGTCCACGACGCACGACACGTACGGCGTGGGCACCTTGGGCGCCGCCCGATTGACGATGGTGAAGGTACGGATCGTGCCGGTGTTGGCGAGGCGCTTCTCGCCGAACTCGCGCTTGCCGCACTTGGCGCAGGCGCTACGCCGGTCGAAGTAGACGGACCCGCACTCCGCGCACTCGTTCGCCACGAGATACGGGCCCTCGTCGGCGAGGACCAGGTAGTCGACGATCGGGATCTGCTTGGGCATGTCTCCGGGCTCCTCACTCCGTATCGTCGCCCTCGGCAACACACGAGGCCGTGCCCCAGTCGCACGCTGCGCATCGCCCCCGGGTGACTCGTCGGTCGAACCGCAGACTAAGGGGAGGGCCGGCTCGTTGCACGTGCGAGACTGATCGTCCGGCGAGCGTGGCGGAACCTGGCAGACGCGCGGGGTTTAGGTCCCCGTGGCCGCGAGGCCTTGAGGGTTCGAATCCCTCCGCTCGCACTCCCTTCTAGTGTGAAGACATGGCACGTCACGTCGAGCTGCGGCGGCACACCGACAACGACGGCGACGTCCTCAGCCCCGAGGGCGTCGAGGCGGCCGTCGGCATCGGACGCACGCTCGAGCACCCCTACGAGGTGGTGGTGACGAGCGGCGCCCAGCGAGCCACCCAGACCGCCGCGTGCTTCCTCGCCGCTGGAGTCATTTCGACCCGCGGTGTCGTCGTCGACCCGCGGTTCCGCTCCGACCACGAGGACCGCTGGCGCGAGATCTACGGCAAGCACCAGCCCGACGACCTCGCCGGATTCCGAGAGGCCGATCCCGAGTTCGTCGAGGCCGAGGCCCAGCGCTTCACCGGTGCATTGCGCGAACTCCTCGAGAAGCTCCCCGACAGCGGCCGAGCCCTCGTCGTGGGCCACAGCCCGATGCAGGAAGCCGCCGTCTACGGCCTGACGGGCGAGATCGTCGACTCGCTCGGCAAAGGTGCAGGCGTGCTGATCACCGAGGACAACGGATTCCGGGTCGTGCCACTCGGCTGATCAGACGCCGGTCGGTCGGTCGACCACCACCTGGTAGATCACGATCGACAGCCCGTCGGGGTCGCGAACGGTGAAGGCTCGGTGGCCCCAGGGCTCGTTGTGGGGCGGCACCTCGATCTCGACCCCGTGCCCCTTCACGTGCCGGTGCCAGGCATCGGCGTCGTCGACCTCGAGGGCGAGGAAGACGCCGGTCGTCGACGGTGGCGCCTTCCCCTCGATCACCTCGACGACGGCCCGCCCGCCTGCGGAGAGCAGGACACCCCGACCCTCGTCACGATCCCAGGCGTCGATGCGTTCGAGGCCGAGAATCTCGTCGTAGAAACGCACCGACGCGTCGTACGAGCCGCTCACGACCACGTAACGGAACCGGCGGGCACGGAGTTCCACAGAGCCTCCGTCAGGCGACGGCGACGAGGAACCCACCGTACACACTGATGAGCGCCGCGCCCTCGCCACGGGTGAGGCGATGGCCGGTGCGCAACATCACCCACACCAGCGCCGCCAGACCCACACCGATCAGCGGTCCGGTGACGGTCAGGCTCCCATCAGCGATCGTGCCCGGAGCGAGGAACGCGACCACCGCGCCGACGAACAGGCAGTTGAAGACGCAACTCCCGAGGAGGTTCCCCAGGACCAGGTCGGGCTCGTTGTGCCGGGCCGACTGGATCACGGTGACGAGCTCGGGCAACGACGTGCCCACCGCCACGATCGTGAGGCCCACGAGACCTCCCGTGAGATCGAACCGTTCGGCGATGTCGACCGCCCCCCGCACCAGCAGCTCCGCGCCGATCAGCGTGCCGGCGAGACCGAGCACGGTGCGAACCCCCTCGACGATGGCCACGGCGGGTCCCGGTCCCAGCTCGGCCTCGATCTCGGTGCCGAGCACGTCGGGGCCCCGGGCGCCCCTGAACAAGACCGCCAGCGCTGCCCCGAGGGCGACGAGGAACACCACGCCCTCCCACAGGACGAAGCCCGTCTGCACGAACAGCGCGAACACCACCAGCGCCGCCACGGTCAGCGGCGCCTCCCGCCACACCGTCTTCGAGGTGACCGAGAGGGGCAGCACCACGGCAGCCACGCCGAGAAGGAGCGAGAGGTTGGCGACGTTCGACCCGACGATGTTGCCCACACCGATGTCGGGTTCGTCGCGCAGCGCCGCCAGCCCCGAGACCAGGGCCTCGGGGAGGCTGGTGCCGAAACCCACGACCACCGCCCCGATCACGATCGACGACACCCGCAGCGCCGCCGCCAGCCGCGCCGCACCCATCACGAAGTGCTCTGACGCCCACGCGAGGAGCGCCAGCCCGACGAGGACGAAGGCGATGCTCACCGGTCAGACCCGCCCTCGTCAGCCGGCCGACCGGATACGCCGCATCTCTTCTTCGTCGTCGGCATCGAAGTCCCGCGGCGGGCCACCCTCGAAAACGTCCTCCGCGACGGTCGACTCGACGGCCCAGAACATCACCGAATCCTCATTCTCGGAGTGCCCACAGTGGCTGTCCGGGTCGATGGGCGGATCGGTGTCGCAATAGGCCTCGTGGAACGCGCCGTGGCCCGTGAGGTTCACGAGCCCGTAGAGATGCCCCAGCTCGTGCACCACCACCGCCTCCTCGAAGTTGGCGTAGTTGAGCCCGAGGAGGCCGCCCGACAGTTGATCGGGGAAGATCGCGTACGCCGAGGCGTTGAATGCGACACCAACGGTTTGGCTCTCGTCGTTGGGTGTGTTCGGGTCGTCCCGACGAAGTCCCGAGAGCACCATCACGTAGACGGCGGCCCGGTCGCGGGTCGACCACACCGCTCGGTGGGTCTCCATGAGCGACCTGAGGTCCGTGACCGTGTATTCCTCCTGCTCCGGCAGGGTGCTCCCCTCGACGAAGCCCACCGACTCCTTGTTCCCGTGCTCGTCGACCTGATCCGCGAGCGCGTTGCGGGCCTGGGTCGTCATCGACTCCCCGGGGGTGGCGTCGATCTCGACCACGACTTCCGGAACCTCGGGGCGCAGGAGGGCGGGGCCCATGGAGCCGACGGCACCGCGGTCGTTCACCGAGAGGTCGTGACCGCCGGTTCCCGGACCCCCGGTGTCCGAACCACCCGACCCGCCCCCGTCGGAGCTGCCAGAACCGTCGGAGTCCGGGCTACCGCCCCCGGGCGCGGCATCTGAGCCATCGGGCGCAGGGGAAGGCGGTGCAGTGCCGTCACCGGACGGGCTCCCCCCGGGCGTTTCGCCGTCGGGAGGCTCGAGGATCAGGGTGTCGGTCGAGCGCTCGCTCTCCGGGTCACTACCCGAGCCGATGTCGATCCCGCCCTCAGAGCAGGCGGCCGACACCAGGAGCGCCGCGAGCGCCAACGCCGGCCGGACGCGGATCCTCATGGTTCGACGGTACCTCCGGCCAGCGCATGAGCGAGAGCACCGAACGCCCGCCCGCGGTGCGACAGCGCGTGCTTCTCGTCGGCCGCCATCTCCGCGAACGTCCGCCCGCCGCCCTCCACCGGCTGGAACACCGGGTCGTAGCCGAAGCCCCCGGCACCCCGGGCGCCTTCCGTGATCACGCCCTCCACACTGCCCGAGGTGACGACTTCGCGGCCATCGGGCCAGCGAACCACGGCCACGGTGGTGAACCGAGCCGTCCGCCCGTCGACGGCGACACCCTCGAGTTCGGTGAGCAGCTTGCGCACGTTGTCGTCATAGGTGGCGCCCTCACCGGCAAACCGCGACGAGAACACGCCCGGCGCCCCGTCGAGGGCGTCGACCTCGAGCCCGGTGTCGTCGGCCACGGCGGGGAGCCCGGTCGCGTCGACCAGGGCCTGGGCCTTCAGTCGGGCGTTGTCGACGAGCGTCTCGCCGGTCTCGTCGACGTCGTCGACGTCGACGGGTCGCGGCAACAGCTCGAGATCGGGCATGCGCTCTCGGAAGAGCGCCTCGATCTCGCGTGCCTTGTCGGGGTTGGCGGTGGCGAGGACCAGCTTCACGAGCCCGAACGGGACGGAAGTGACTCCTCGACGACCTTCGCCTGGAGCACGACGAGGCGCTCGATGCCGCTGCGGGCCAACCGAAGCATCTCGTCCAGCTCATCGCCCGAGAACGGCTGGCCCTCGGCCGTGCCCTGCACCTCGATGAACCGTCCACCCGCGGTCATGACCACGTTCATGTCGACCTCGGCGTTGACGTCCTCGACGTAGGCGAGGTCGAGCATCGGCAGGGCGTCGACCACCCCGACCGAGACGGCGCCGCAGCCTTCGGTCATCGGGTGCGAGGTGAGGCGGCCCTGCCCCACGAGGCGGGTGCACGCGTCGTGGAGCGCCACGTACGCGCCGCAGATCGACGCGGTGCGGGTGCCGCCGTCGGCCTGGAGGACGTCGCAGTCGAGGGTGATCATGACCTCGCCCATCGTCTCGAGGTCGGTCACGGCCCGGAGTGACCGACCGATCAGGCGCTGGATCTCCTGGGTACGCCCCGATGGCCGGCCCCGATCGACCTCACGCCGGACCCGCTCGCCCGTGGACCCCGGCAGCATCGAGTACTCGGCGGTCACCCACCCGCGCCCCTTCCCCCGTAACCAGCGCGGCACGTTGTCCTCGACCGACGCAGTACACAGCACCTTGGTCTTGCCCATCTCGATGAGCACCGACCCGGCGGCGAACTCCGTGTAGTCACGGTGGAACACCACCGGCCGGAGATCTTCGGGCTCTCGTCCGTCAGCTCTCAATCCCATATTTCTCGCTCCTGGCTGCTCCGCAGCCGGGCCGCTCGGGCCCCCACTCGACGTCGTCTCGCTCGGGCTCAGATCCTGACACGAAGGTCGGTCGCAGCCAGAGTGACGGGGGCACCGTAGGCCGCCTCGGCCTCCTCCACCGACACCTGAGGATCGAGAAGGGGGGCCACGTGCGTGATCACCAGTCGCTTGGCCGCTGCGGCACGAGCGGCGGCCCCGGCCTGTGCCGCCGTGAGATGGACAGACTCGCCCTCACTCTCCTCCTGAAATGTCGCCTCGGACAACACCAGGTCCGCGTTCGGATCGAACGCCGACACCGACCATCCCGGCCCGGTGTCGGACGTGTAGATGATGCGCTTGTCGGCGGTGGACACCTCGACGGCGAGGGTGGGTGGCGGGTGGTCGGTGCGAGAGAAGCGCACCGTCGTCTCCCCCACCGCTCGCTGGTCGCCGTCGGCGACCTCGTCCCACGGGAAGAACTCGCCGATGTCGGACGACAGGCCGGCGAGCGCGTCGGCGACCTCGGCCGGCGCGAACACGGGAGGGCCGGTCGACTCGCCCCGATACCACTGGAGCATCGTCTGGAGCCCGTACAGATCGGCGCAGTGGTCGGCGTGACGGTGCGTCACGATGATCGCCGTGAGGTCCTCGACCGGAAGGTGCCTCTGGAGATTCGCGAACGTGCCGCTGCCGCAGTCGATCCACAGCGCAGTCGACCCGGTGCGCACGAGATAGCCGCTCGACGCTCCCGCCGACGCCGACGGATACGAGCCCGACGCCCCGAGCACGGTCAGCTCGATCGTCACGCGACCACCGCCTCGTCGAGCACGTCTTCGATGTCCTCGGCGGCGAGGGCTCCGGCGCGCAGCACCGCCGGAGGGCTCACCGTGAGGTCGAGCACCGTGGAGTCGCGGCCCAGATCGGTGGGGCCGGCATCGACGACTGCATCGACTTGACCCCGGAGAGCCTCCACGGCCTCGTCGGCGGTACAGGGGCTGGGGCCGCCGTGGCGATTCGCCGAAGTGCCGGCCAGGGCGCCACCGCACCGTTCGATCAGTTCGAGTGCGACCGGGTGGTCGGGAACCCGCAACCCGACGGTCGGGCGTCCGCCGCGGACCACGTCGGGCACGTCGGCGCGGCTGTGCAGCACCAGGGTCAGTGGACCGGGCCAGAACTGCTCCGCGAGCCGGCGGGCGCCGTCGGGCACGTCGACGGCCCACCGCTCGATGTCGGGATCGGCCCCCAGGTGCAGGCTCAGGGCCTGGGTGGGAGGCCGGTCCTTGAGCGCGAAGATCCGCCGCACGGCGGCCTCGGTCATGGGATCGCACCCCACTCCGTAGACCGTCTCGGTGGGGAAGATCACCAACCCGCCGTCCCGCACGGTGGCCACGGCGGCATCGAGCGCAGCCTCTTCGGGTGATGGGGAGGTCACAGGGTCAGAAGTAGATCATGCGCTTGGCCCGCTCGACGACGACATCGAGGTCGTCGGTCCACGCCCCGGTCGAGAGATACTTCCACCCGCCGTCGGGCAGCACGGTCACCACGGTTCCGGCCCCCAGATCTCCCGCGAAGCGAACCGCGCCGGCGACCGCCGCACCCGAGGAGATCCCGGCGAAGATCCCACACTCGAGGGCGAGCCGGCGCGTCCACTCGAGCGACTCACGCGGCCGCACGATCGACTTCCGGTCGAGCAGGTCGGGGTCGAGGATCGGGGGCACGTAGCCCTCGTCGAGCGAGCGGAGAGCCTGGATCTGCTCCCCCGCCGGCGGTTCGATGGCGACCACCTGCACGTCGGGGTTCTGCTCCTTGAGGTACCGGCCGACGCCCATCAGCGTTCCCGACGTGCCGAGCCCGGCGACGAAGGCGTCGACCTCGGGACAGTCGGCCCAGATCTCGGGGCCGGTCGCCCCGTAGTGGGCATTGGGATTGGCGGGGTTCTCGTACTGGTGCAGCAGGACGACGTCCGGGTTCTTCTCGGCCAGCTCCTCCGCCACCCGGATGGCCCCGTTGCTGCCCTCGTCGCCCGGCGAGGTGGTGATGTCGACGCCGAAGACCTCGAGGAGCTGGCGCCGTTCGATCGAGACGTTCTCCGGCAGCACGATCCGCAGGTGGTAGCCCTTGATGCGGCAGACGATGGCGAGCCCGATGCCCGTGTTCCCCGACGACGGTTCGAGCACGGTCGCTCCGGGGGTCAGCGCCCCGGCGGCCTCGGCGGCCTCGACCATTGCCAGCGCCACCCGGTCCTTCACCGATCCGCCGGGGTTCTGCCCCTCGAGCTTGGCCCAGATGGCCACGTCGGGCGACGGGATGAGCGGCGCCAGCGACACCATCGGCGTGTCGCCGACGAGGTCGAGCACGCTCTCGACGCGGGTCACGAGGGCGTCCGGCCGGCGATCAACCGCCGGCGACCGCAGGGAGGATCGAGATGACGTCGCCGTCGTCGACCTTGGTGGCGAGCCGGTCGAGGTACCGGACGTCGTCGTCGTTCCGGTACACGTTCACGAACCGGTGGAGCTCCCCGTCGTCTCCGATCAGGTGGTCGCGCAACGTGGGGTGGTCCCCCATGAGGGATTCGAACACCTCGGCCACGGTGGCGCCCTCGACCTCGACGCTGGCGGCCCCGCCTGCGTGGGGGCGGAGGACGGTTGGTAGTCGCACTTCGATCACGGGGTTCTCCTACCGGCCGGAGGGCGTCGGTGCGGCGGAGTCTACAAGGGTGACCATTTCGCTCAGGAATGCGATCAGCGGGTGATCTCGACGGGGACGTCGGTGATGGCGCCGTCGGTGATGCGGTAGGCGCGCAGCTCGGGGGACTCACGCCGCAGACTGACGAGCACGTAGATCCAGAAGGGCTCGACCGCCTGCTTCACGTCGGTCTCCGACGGATAGGGGTCGGTGTGGGTGTGGGAATGGAAGACGCCGATCAGGTCGCCGCCCTTCGACTCGGCGTCTCGCAACGCCTGGATGTGGTCGCGGGAATCGACGGTGTAGGTGCGGGCGGACGCATCGGCGTTCGTGCACGGGTACACGCTCGTGACCTCACCGACCGGCGTCATGTTGTCGCCGCGCAACGGACCCCCGAGGAGGCCACACGCCTCGTCGGGGAGCCCGTCGTAGCAGTGGCCCACGATCTCCTCGTACTGCCGCGTCGTGAGACGCAGGATGAGTTCAGAGTTCACGGGCGGGAGACTAACCGGGCGTGACCGCCGGTAGGGTGCGGTCATGGTCAAGGGTGGCTCGAAGAAGGGCAAGGGTGAGGGCGACGGCCGGAAGATCGTCGCCACCAACCGCAAGGCGCGCTACGACTACGAGGTCCTCGACACCTACGAGGCCGGCATCATGCTGGTCGGCCCCGAGGTCAAGTCACTCCGAGCCGGCGAGGTGAGCCTCCAGGACGCCTACGCCCGCGTGCAGGACGGGGAGCTGTGGCTCCACGGCATGTACGTGAAGCCCTACGAGCTGGCCAAGGACCCACCCGAGGCCACCCGCTCCCGCAAGCTGCTCCTCCACCGGCACGAGATCGATCGGCTCGTCGGCACCACCAGCACCCAGGGGACCACGCTGATCCCGTTGCAGGTCTACTTCAAGCACGGGCTGGCCAAGGTCGAACTGGCCATGGTGAAGGGTCGCCGCAAGTACGACAAGCGCCAGGCGATCCGCGAGAAGGAGATGAAACGGGAGGCCGAGCGCGCGCTCAGGGCGCGGCGCTGAACCGCAGGCTCTCCATGTCACCGTCGTCGGCTTCGGGAGCGCTACGGGGCAGCGCGACGACGTTCCCGGCCGGACGCCGCGAGGCGTCACCGTCGAGCAGCTCGACGAGGATGGCATCGCGCACCTCGACTGCCTTCACCTCGAGGTGACGCAACACCATGGCGATCTCCCCGGGGGGTTCGTCGACGAGGGCCAGGCCCAGATGGAGAGGGGTGACCTCTGCGTGCCCGAAGGAAGCGGTATGGCGGAACGCGCCCCGGAAGATCTCGCGGAGGCGCAGCGGGAGGTGACGGGCCGCCTGCGTCGACGCATTCGGCGGCGGATCACCGGCACCGGTGTCGAGCAGACGGTTGCGGACGTCGTCGAACGACAGCCCGCAGCGGTGGAAGACCCCTGTGTCATCGACCGCCAGGAGGGCGAGGAGCAGGTGCTCGGGACCCACCGCGGGGCGCCAGAGCGCCCGGGCGTGATCCTCGGCCAGGTCGATGACCCTTCGGGCTTCTCCTCCGAATCGACCGAACATGGTCGGCTCCTCGGCTCGTGTCGTGGTCGTATGACTACATACCGTGAATTACCCGGAAGGGTAGGGCGAACGTTTCCGCGGGTGGTGGATCCTCGTACACTGGAGAGCAACCACAAGGGGGTGTTCTGGATTCGATTCCGTGCATTGATGTGAGGGAAGCGAGCCGAGGTTGCCGGGGGTACCTCGTAAAAAACCTGGCACCTGAAACACAAGTGCCGACGACAACGTCGCACTCGCTGCTTAATTAACTGAGCAGCGCGTCCGCTCCGGCCCAGCCACCCGGCTGGAGGCAGGGCGCCATACAGGGTGGCTTACCGACCGGCTCCGCTCGGAGGTCGGCTGGGACACCTGAATCCGAGCTGGGACGGTTGCAGGGTCGTCGGTGACCGGCTTCCGTCCGAGATCTGCCACCGACTGCGCTCGGAGAAGCCTCGCTGACGGTACGGGAGACGCGGGTTCGATTCCCGCCACCTCCACCACGCTGAGGGCCGCGCATGTCCTGGTCACAGGGCTGCGCGGCCCTCGCCACGTCGTTCCAGAACTCTTTCCGCTGTTCTCCGCCTCCTCCGTGGGCTGCTACGCGCCTGCCGGCTCCGCGAAGGGGTCGATCACCTCCACGAACGGGAACCGACGAAAGTCACCGTCGCGGGTCACGACGCATCGGATGCCGTGTTCACGCATCAGCGTTGCGACGTGGGCGTCGTGGAGAAGGTTTCCCTTCAGCCCACCCACTTCGGCGATGACCGCTCGGAGCACCTGGTCGTGACGGTCGGTCTCCGTCAGCACGTGGAGCGAAGGCGAATCCAAGAGCGAGGAGACGAACTCCCATGCGCCCTCAATGGTCCATGGTGACCGGAGGACACGGTGGTGGGTGACGATGCGGAGGAACTCGTAGATCACGCCCCAGGTCAGGTACCAGGGGCTCGCCTGCTCTCGCCACGCATTGATCTGATCGCGGCAGCGCGTGCTTTCCGGAGCGTCCTCGTTGGCCGCGTACACGAGCACGTTCGTGTCGACGACGAACACCTACCGCTCTTCCATCGCGTCATACAGAACGGCGCGGTCAGCGATATCGACCAGGAATTCCCCGCCCCGAAAGCTCGGGAGCGGGGCAGGGCGGCCGGACTTCGGTTCATCCTGAGCGTCGAGAAACCGACGTAGCGCCGCCTCGACAAGCTGCGAGATCGTCATTCCTTCTCGCGCAGCCTCCTGTCGAAGACGCGTCATGACGTGATCGTCGATCACGAGGGTCGTCTTCATATGGCATACCATACTCTGTGTACGGCTATATGGCTATCTCCTCGGGGCGGCGACGCTCGATCTCCAAACGGCTTCCCTGCTCACGCTGTTCACGGCAAGAGGATCACGTCCCGGTCCTCGGGTCGGCCGTGGGGGCCGTTGGGGTCGTTCTCGACGTCGCCGGCGCAGAACTCGCCGTCGACGACCGCCGACTCCACGTTGCCCAGGGCCGCTTCGAGGCGTCCCTGGTCGTAGGGGCCGCTGCTCATCGGCCCGCCGAGGAGGGCCGCGGTGGTGCAGTTCTCCTCGGCGACCGACAGCTCCCGGGAGCGGGCGGCGACGGGATCGTTGGGATCGGGGCTCAGGCTGGTGAGCTGGAGGGCGAACTCGCCGGTGCCGGTCTCGAACACCTCGACGATGCGGCCCTCCTGGGGGAAGTCGACAAGCGACGCCGTCTCGATCCGCCAGAAGGCATGCGCCGGGTTGGCGGACATGCTGCCGGGGACCACGTCGCAGTCGCCGGGCGCGCACGGACGAACCCGATGACGGTGGGTGTGGCCGGCGATCCAACCGACGACGTTGCCGTGCTCGCCGATCGCCTCGTTCAGCTCGACCGCGGTGACGCCGCTGGGCCCGTTGGCGGTGAATCCGAGGCGGGTCTCGCTGAACGAATTGTCGGGATGGTGGCTGAACACCAGCACCGGCTTGTTCGTGTGGTCGGACAACTCGCCCTCGAGCCAGGCGAACTGCTCGGGGTCCATCACCCCCATCTCGAGACCGATCGGGTTGGTCGCCTCGTTGCCGGTGAGGTGACCGCCGGTGGCCTCGGTGACCTGGCCGCCGTCGTGGACCTCCTCGATCACCCCGTCGGCGATCGTGTTCAACACGACGACCCGCACCGGCGCGCCCGGGGAGCCAGCGCGCTTGGCGTTGAAGGCGTAGTAGCCGTCGTTGCGGTCGTCGGCATCGGAGAGGTTCGGTGACAGGTGGAAGCCGTGGCCCACCGGCGTGCCGGCCGTGTGGAAGTACTCGTTGATGAACTCGCGTTGGCTCTCCAGGAAGTAGCGCCCGAACGCGAGCGAGCCGGCCTGGAACGGCTGCTGGAACGTCAGCGTCCCCCGCGGGTAGCCGTCGTGGTTCCCGAACGCCGCGTAATGAGGCACGTCCAGCCCCTCGTTCCTACACCCCGCATCGGCCGCCTCGCAGCGCAGGTCCGGCGGCAGCCCCGGCGCCGTGAACTGCGACCCGCCCTCCACACTCGCCGCGAACGTGTCCGCGATCTGCTGGAGCGACGCCGTCGGACGGAAGGCATCGGTCGGGTCGGTCTCCGGCTCGGGCTCCGGCGCCTGCGAGTCGGGCACCACCTTGCCGGTGGGAATCGCCAGCACCTCGTCGGGAATCGGGCAGTCCACCCCCTCGAACCCGGCCTTGGGCGTCTCGTTCGAGTGGTGGGTGACGTACCCGCAGTTGGCCTCGAACGCGGTGTCGTGACCCGAGGTGCCACCGAGATTGTCGATGTAGCGGCGCACCTCGTTGAGCGTCGCGTTGTCGGTCAGGTCACCGGTGGCGAGCATCAACGACAGCGGATCCTCGCCGTGGCACACGTTGATGGTGCGCACCATGGCGTTGAGCACCTCGTCGGTGAACTCCTCCTGGAGCCGCTGCGCCGAGTTGTTCCCGATCGTCGGGTCCAGCGCCGACTCCAGGTAGTTCCCGGTCATCGCCGGGTTGGCCTCGTCATCGATGATGTGACTGTCGCTCAGGTTCACGAACCGCAGGTGCGGCTCCGCCCCCGCGGGGATCGCCGCCGTCGACGACGCATCGAGATGCCGCTCGACGTACGCGCCGTCGGGCAGCGAGCACACGATCGGCTCCGCCGTCGACGTCGCCCCAAGATCCGCCGCGTAGGGCACGCCCCACACCATCAGGCCCACCGCTACCACCAACGCCGTTCGCGAACGCTGCATGAACACTCCTCCGTCGCTCCCCTCGTGTTCACTCGGCCCGCGCGGTCCACGCCCGGACGCGCGCCGAGTGCCGCCGGTCGCGATCTGCTGATGAGTTCACGGGCGACCCAGCGGCCTGGACCCGACGCTACAAACACCTCCTCCCCGGGTCCTCCCCCACTCGGGGGACTTTGCGAGAAAATCCCGGGGGAATCATCCCCCGCGACGCAGCCCCACCGGCGAGTGGGTGACCCCTGCCCGTGAGGCTGCCAGCAGTATGCTGGCTCTGCTGCTATTGTGCAGGCATGGTCGAGCGCAGCGTCACGATCCGGCACGTCCCCGAGATGGTCCACCGGCAGCTCAGATCCCGGGCTGTACGGGAGGGCAAGTCGCTCCAGGAGTTCGTGCTCGGGGAGCTGGTTCGGCTCGCCGAGCGCCCGTCGCCCTCCGAGCTCGTGGATCGCATCCGGGCCCGCAAGGCCGCCACCCGCACCGAACTTCCCGCCGAGCGCATCCTCGATCACCGAGCCGCCGATCGCCGGTGACCTTCGCCGTCGTCGATTCCTCGGTACTGGTCGCGGCGCTGGTCGACGGCGGCGACACGGGACGGTGGGCCGAGGAGCGCTTGCTCGGATCCCCCCTCGCCGCGCCCCACCTCGTCCTGGTCGAGACTTCGAACATCCTGCGCCGGAGCGGTCTCGTCGGCGACCTGAGCGACGAGGAAGCTTCCCTGGCGCACGCTGATCTCCTCGAACTGCCCATCGATCTCTTCGCCTTCGAGCCCTTCGGTCCGCGAGTGTGGGAACTCCGGGCCGACCTCACGGCATACGACGCCTGGTACGTGGCCCTGGCCGAGACTCTCGACAGTCCGCTGATCACGCTCGACCATCGCCTGGCACGAGCACCGGGCGTCGAGTGCGCCCTCGAACTCCCACCCGTGTGAGCCGCACCCGGGTCGTGACGGGTTACGGGGTGGGCTGAGGACCGCGGATCAGCCGTCCCGGCGTGGCGCCGGTGAACTCGCCGTTCTCGGCCACGACCTCACCCCGGCACAGCGTCATCACGTAGCCGTGCGCCCGTTGCACGTACCGGCGTGCGCCGGTCGGCAGGTCGTAGGCCATGCGCGGGGCCTCGACGCCGATGGCGTCGCCGTCGATCACGTTCACGTCGGCCCGGTAGCCGGGGGCGAGCACGCCGCGGTCCTCGAGGCCGTAGACGCGGGCCGTCTGCTGCGTCTGACGGTGCACCACGAACTCGAGCGGGAGCCGCTCGCCCCGAGCACGGTCGCGGGTCCAGTACGAGACCATGAACGTCGGCATCCCGCCGTCGGCGATCGCCCCACAGTGGGCGCCGGCGTCAGCCAGCCCCATGAAGGTGCGCGGGTGCAGGTGCATCTCGCGGAGCGGGTCGAGGGTCCGGTCGGAGTAATTGAAGAGGGGGAAGTAGATCAGGCCCTTCCCGTCGTTCGACATCAGGGTGTCGTAGACGACCTCGGCCGGGGCCCGGCCCTCGCGTTCGGCGACGGCCGCCACCGAGTCAGCGGGGTCGGGCTCGTAGTCGGCGTCCGCCGTGAAGGGCCACATCTTGTCGAAACCGTGGACCATCGACTCCAGGAACGGGGTGAGGTCGTCGAGGCGCTCGTCGAGGATGGCTTGCCGCCGCGCTGGTGCACGCAGGGCCGCCAACCGCTCCTCGAACGGAAGCTGCGCCACCTCTTGGTACGCCTGGTGGAAGAGGAACGGGTGAGCGGTCGCCTCCCACGACATGAGGATGCCGATGGGGCGCCCGGCGGCCTGGGCGAAGACCGGGAGCCCGTCGTCGCCACACTGCTCGAGGAGGCGGAGGCATTCGCGCCACAGGTCGGGCTCGGGGTCGATCTGCTGGAGGTTGAACAGCACCGGGTGACCGGTGATCTTGCCCAGGTGCCGCAGCCACTCGAACTGCTGCGGCACGTCGGCGTGCTCGAGCGCCATCTGGAAGACGCCGTGGCCGGCGTCCCGGATGGCCTCACCAAGTGCGTACAGCTCGTCGTGGGCGGCGAAGGTTCCGGGCACCAGCTCGCCGTCGATCGATCGGTGCAGCGAGGTACGCGACGTGGAGAACCCGAGGGCGCCGGCGTCGAGTCCCTGGCCCACGAGGCGGACCATCTCGGAGATGTCGTCGACGGTGGCGTCCTCGTTCGCCGCCCCCCGTTCCTCCATCACGTACGCGCGCAGGGCACCGTGGGGGATCTGCGATCCGAAGTCCATGACCGCCGGGCGCCGCGACAGCGCGTCGAGGTACTCGGGGTACGACTCCCACTCCCACCGGATGCCCTCGGTCATGGCGGCGCCGGGGATGTCTTCGACGCCCTCCATGAGCCCGATGAGCCAGTCGCGGCGATCGGGAGCTGCCGGAGCGAAGCCGACGCCGCAATTCCCCATGACCACGGTGGTGACGCCGTGCCATCCCGATGGGGTCAGCTCGGGGTCCCAGGTGACCTGCGCGTCGTAGTGGGTGTGCATGTCGACCCACCCCGGCGTGACGAGACGCCCGTCGGCGTCGACCTCGCGGTGACCCTTCTCCACATCGTCGCCCACGGCGGAGATGCGGTCGCCGTCGATGCCCACGTCGCCGACGCGGGCTGCGGCGCCCGTACCGTCGACGAGCGTGCCGTTCCTGATCACCAGGTCGTGCATGCCTCACCTCGGAGTGCTCGAGTCGTCCCCGACGGTACCCTGCGAGGGTGATCGAGTGCCCCGAATGCGGGGAAAGCGACAACCTCCGGGGCGAGCGCGCCGATGAGACGATCCACGTCACGTGCGGCGCCTGCGGTCACGGGTGGGAGCGGAGCCTGAACGCCCGCTGCCCGAAGTGCGGAGGCGACGACCTCCTCCCCATCACCCGAGCGATCGTCGAGCGGTCGAGGGGCACCCAACTTTCGGTCACCGCCACCACCAACGACTTCCTCTGCCGAGTGTGCGACGGCAGAGCGGTGGCAGTCCTGGCGGCCCGGCCGGGAAGCGGTCGCCTCGTGATGCCCGGCGACCTTCCGACCAGCTCGGGCGACGAGTAGCGGTCAGCCGTCGGACCGTTCGTAGCGCCAACCGCCGCCGGTGAGCCAGAGGCGGTGACGACGACCGGGCGCGTCGGCGTCGCCGGACTCGTAGCCGGCGTCGCCCTCCCACAACGCCACCGCCCCGTCGTCGATCTTCGCCAGGCGGGTCTCGAACCGGAACGGCTCGAGGTCACGAGCGGCCCGCATCAGCACGTCGACCGGCTCGTGCTCGGCGAGCCAGTGGAGCGTGACCCAGGTCGGGGGCACCAGCTCGATCTCGCCGGCGTCGCGCAGCTCGAGCGCCGTCTCCGGACGGAGCCAACGGTGCTCGCGGATCTCGGCGTCGTCGATGACCACCGAGCCGCCGGGCGCAGGAGCGACGAAGAACCAGGTGGCGAACCGGCGGGGCGTCTGGGGCGGTGGGAGCCAGAACGAGATCCACTCGAACGACGCCTCGTCGACGCTGAGGCCGACCTCTTCCTCGGCTTCGCGAGCCGCCGCCCGCCGGGCTGCGTCCAGCTCGTCGCCCCCGTCGGGACGGTCGTCATCGTCGACTCGCCCTCCGGGGAACACCCACATGCCGCCGAACGCGACTTTGGAATCCTTGCGCACCATCAGGGTCTCGACCCCGTCGTCGCCGTCACGAACCAACACGACGGTCGCCGCGGCGACCGCCGGGTTTTCACCCTCGCTCGCGCGCCGAGCCCACTCGACGACCCGGTCACGCTTCCCCTCAACCATCCCGTGAGGTTAGAGGGGCGCGTCACGCGGGAGCGCGACGACATGGAATCATGGAGCTATGAGCGCCACCGTCACAGCCACCTTCGCCGCCGGTTGCTTCTGGGGCGTCGAAGACACCTTCCGTCATACCGAAGGCGTCATCGACACCCGAGTGGGCTACACCGGCGGACACGCCGACGAGCCCACCTACCAACAGGTCTGCTCGGGCACCACCGGCCACGCCGAAGCCGTCGAGGTCAGCTACGACCCCGAGCAGATCTCGTACCGGGACCTGCTCGACATCTTCTGGCGGGTCCACGACCCGACCCAGGTCGACCGACAGGGTCCCGACGTCGGGACCCAGTACCGCTCGGCGGTCTTCACCCACAGCGAGGACCAGGCTCGCGACGCCAAGGAGTCGAAGCAGGCCACCGAGGAGCGGCTCGGAACTCCGGTGGCGACCGAGATCGTGCCCGCCGACACGTTCTGGGAGGCCGAGGACTACCACCAGCAGTACTTCGAGAAGCAGGGAATCTCTCGGCACTGATTGGCCCGGAGATCAGACGCCGGCTTCGGCCTCCGCCTTGATGCGGTCGAGCGTCGCCTGCATGCCGGCCTCGTTGTGGGTTTCCCGGTCGGAGACGCCGGTGCCGATCGTGCCGAGCCAGGTGATCAGCCGGCCCCGCTGATCGTCCCACCGCTCGGTGACCCGGCAGCTCCCGTCGCCGGTCGGCTCGATGACGTAGGTCCACCGCGCCACGGGCAACCCGAGCGACCTGATGTCGAAGCTCAACTCGCGACCGGGCTCCGCCGCGACCACCTCGCCGTTGGTGCTCCAACGCCGCCGGCCCCGGCGGTTGTAACCCTTGAAGCGGGCCCCCGGTTCGGCCCGCTCGGTGTCGCCCTTCCACACGCACTTCACGCACTCGGGACTCCACTCCCCCATCCGGGGAAGGTCGGAGATCAGGCCGTAGACCCGGTCGGCCGGTGCCTGCACTTCGATCGAAGCCTGGGCAGTGGCGCTCATGGCCGGAGCATACGCTCGGTGCCGTGGCCACCGCCGATCTCGTCTGGTACGCCGCCTACGGCTCGAACCTGAGCCGCGACCGATTCCTGCGGTACCTGACCGGGGGTCGTGCCGAGGGCAGCACGTTCGCCGAAGCGGGAGCGCCCGACCCGTCGCATCCCCGCAGCGATCGGCCCGCCGTGTTGCGCCACCAGCTCGCCTTCGCCGGGCGGTCACATCGGTGGGGAGGCGCCACCGCTCATCTCGCGGTCGACCGCAACCCGTCGACGCGCACGCTGGCGCGCCTCTATCTCGTGACTTGCGAGCAACTCGAGTCGATCCGGGCGCAGGAGGGCGCGGTCTACGACCTGATCGCCTGTCACCCGCCCGTCGACGGACGCGAGGTGCTCGCCGTCACGGTCGCCGACCCGGGGCCGCCCGGAGCGCCCCCACCCGCCTACGTGGACACCATGGTCCGAGGCCTCATGGAGTCGTGGCATCTCGACGAGGATGCGGCGCGACGCTACGTGGACGAGGTGGCCGGGCACGCGACCAGCACCCCTCGCTACCGATAGCGTTCGTCGCCGTGTCCACACCGAGCCGCCGCAACCAGATGCTCTCCGCGCTCGGTGCCGCGTCGGCGCTCATCGTGATCTTCATCGCCGTCCTCAGCATTCCCCTGAGCACCGCAGCAGACCTCGGCCTCACGGAGCAGGAGACGGTCGGATGGATCATGGCGCTCTACGGCATCCCCGGCATCCTCACCCTGGTGCTCGTATGGCGGTATCGGCAGCCGTTGCTCATCACCGGGAACATCTTCCTGCTCATCTTCGTCGCATCGCTCGGCACCGACCTCCTGTGGGAGGAGATCGTCGGTGCCGCCGTCGTGTCGGGCGTCGTGGTGCTGGTGCTCGGGCCCCTCGGGGTCGTGGACCGGCTGTCAACGTGGCTGCCGCCGCCGATCGTCTTCGGTCTCCTCGCAGGCGCCGTCCTGCCCTTCTTCGTCGACCTGTTCAGCGCCACCGGTGACGAACCCCTCATGGTCGGCGGCACGCTGGTCGTCTATCTGGTCGCCCGACGAGTGGCCGAGCCCAGGATCCCGGCGCTCCTCCCCGCCCTGGTCACCGGCATCACCCTCGCCGCCGTCACCGGCGAGCTGGGATCGGCGCCCACCCAGTTCGAGCTCGCCCCCGCGTTCACCGCTCCCGAGTTCTCCCTCGGCGCCATCGTCACGGTGGTGCCGGTGATGGTCGTCCTGATCACACTCCAGGCCAACGTCCCCTCGCTCGTGTTCCTCCGCGAACACGGCTACGAACCGCCGGCCACCGGGCTGAACGCGGTGAGCGGGCTCGGGACCGCCGGCGGGTCGCTGCTCGGACCGATGGGCGTGTCGTTGTCGTTGCCTGCAACCGCACTCTGTGCCGGGCCCGATGCCGGTGACCACGGCCGGCGCCACTGGGCCGCGTACATCGCCGGCGGCGCCTCGCTCGCCATCGGCCTCGCTGCAGGGCTGGCGACCGGTGTGGCAGAGGTGGTCCCCCGCCCGTTGCTGATCGCCCTCGTGGGCCTCGCCGTGATCGGCGTGTTGTCGGCAGCGTTACAGAGCATCACGAGGGGTCCACTCACGCTCGGACCCCTCTTCGCCTTCGCCATCGCTCAATCCGAGCTCGAGCTGGGTGACCTGGGGCCGTTCTTCTGGGCGCTGGCCGGCGGCATCGTCGTGTCACTGCTCCTGGAATCCGACGAATGGAAAGCCTTGCGGTCGACCGACCCCTCCCCCGCCTGAACTCCTTCCCGGGAACCGTCACGCTTGAACGGTTGGGCCATCGGTGCATGCGTACGGCAGAACGGCCTGGGACCGCGCGCTCCTGGTTCCTCGTCGTCGCTCACGGGTATGCCCGGGCCACGGTCCATCGACGAGGGAAAGGGAGGACGATCGATGCGCTCAGAAACCGAGGACGAACGCGGCGATGCTCTGACCGACGCCGAGGGACGGGGCGACGACCGCGGTGACGACCACGGCGGGACCGAGTGGAAGACGTACCTGCGGTTCGGCGCCATGATCCTCACCTCGATGGTGTTCATGTACGGGCTGATGTTCGTCGGATCGTGGGAGCTGAGCCATGTGCGATTCAGTCAGAGCCGCGTGTTCATGGCGCTCACCATGGGCGGCACCATGGGACTCGTCATGCTCGCGTGGATGCTCAACATGTACCGGAGTGTCAAGGGCAACATCGCCGTGGTCGTCATCAGCCTCTTGTTGCTCGGGGGTGGCACCGTCCTGGACCGAAGCCAGGCGACGGTGGGCGATGATGCATTCATGCGGGCGATGATCCCGCACCACTCGTTGGCGATCACCCGCTCCGAGCGCTTCAACGTAAACGACGTCCGAGTGTGCAAACTCGCGGTCGAGATCAGCGAGGCGCAGCGCCGCGAGATCCTGGAGATGGACTGGCTGATCGATGACATCAAGGAGAACGGGGCCGCGGTGACAGCAGCCGAGGCACGGGAACGACCGGTCCCGAATTATGACGTGGCGGCAGACCGTGAATGCGACCCGGACGAACGCCAACGAGGGGAATCGAGCGACGACGGGCTGCCAGGCCACCGGGTGTGAGCGCGGAGCACTAGGAACCAGCGGATACCGCGGAGAGGTAGACGGCCCGGACGGCGAGGACTTCGTGGACCTCGGCGACGACGTCCTCGTAGAACTCCTCGCGGTAGGTCGAGTCGGTGATGGCGTAGACGGTGAAGTAGAGCCCCGAGAAGGCGGCGAGGAAGCCTGCGACGCGGAGTAACTCCTCGGTGAGCGGCACGGTCTCGCCGAACATGCCGACATCGGCCAGCTCGTTCACCGCCCCACCGGTCCACGACTCGATGACCGAGACGTCGATGGCGACGAGACCGAACACGATGAAGAAGGCCGCGATCAGTCCCGCCACCAAGAGGATCTGCAGCCCCTGGCTGAAGAGCACCACCAGACCCACGTTCCCCCACTCACGACGGCTGAGCGGCGGTGCCGATCCCGATGCCGCCGGCAGCCTCTCGGCCGGCGTCCCGGCAACGAGTGCGCGCACCTCGTCGTCGGACGAGAACGTGGCCAGGCGTCCGATCTCACGGGGAAGCCGGGTCACGATGAACACGGTGCCGATCACGAAGAACAACCCGAGGGCGGCCCAGAAGAACGGTCCGTCGAGCGCGGCCGACACCTGCCAGACCTCGGCGTTGATGAACAGGAACGTGACGAAGAGCAGCAGCAGAGGCAGCGCCCGCACGAGGAGACCGAACAGGTCGCCGATCTGGCGGGCCATCCGACCCAGACCCCAGCGCGTCATCGGGATGAGCCCGTAGCTGGTCACCGCGTAGACCAGCCCCACGAACAACAGGTTGCCGACCGCGGTGAGGGCCGCATCACGTACCTGACCACCGAACACCAGGGGCAACAGCGGCGGCACCAGGACGAAGACCGCAAGATCGGCCGTGCCGACGCTCTCGGGTGGGGCCAAGAGCGACCGATCGCGGATCGCATTCGAAACGACGAGTCCGCCGACGAGCACGGCGATCCCCCCGAAACCGGCGAGCACGTTGACCCACACGGGCCAGTCGAGGTTCAACGCGCCGAGCACCTCGGCCACGAAGACGAGACCGAGCAGGGGGCTGGCCCGGGTGAAGACGTCGCGCGCCGCGCTGTAGCGGTGGATGAAGTGCGGAATCCCCCGCGCCACGAACCACCGCTCGGTCTCGGCGACGGCGACGTCGAGATCGCGTCGGGTATCGGGCGAGGGGCCCACGACCGGCAGCGTACGACCGGGTCTGTTCGTGGGTGCGGATCCCTCGTCCGTAGAGTCGCCGCCCATGAACGCTCTGGACTTCTACGGGCTCCGGCCGGCCGCGTCGGGCACGCCGCTCCGGTGGGAGATGCCCATCGTCCCGCAGCTCTGCTCCGGTCTGGGCGCTCTGTTCGGCGGGTGCGGTCTCGGCGCACTCGTCGAGGCCATCGAACACGAGGCCGACCGACCTCTCGTGTGGGCGACGGGTCAGTACCTCTCCTACGCCAGCCCACCCGAGATCCTCGACATCGACGTGACCCTGGCGGTCGAGGGCCGCAGCGTCACCCAGGCACGCGCCGTCGGCAGCGTCGATGGTCGGGAGATCCTCACCGTGAACGCCGCTCTCGGCCGTCGGGACATCCCCCACGAGGGCGAGTGGGCCGAGATGCCCGAGGTGCCCCCACCGGAGGACTGCGAGCCGCGCCGCATGCACTTCCGCCATGAGGGAACGATCAGGGAGCGCCTCGACGATCGACTCGCCCGGGCACGGGACCCCGAGGACCTCCCCGGTCCGCCGGGCGACGGTCGGGCCGCACTCTGGATCCGGATTCCCGACATGCCCGTGACGGCCTCGGCACTCGCCATCATCGGCGACTTCGTGCCCTTCGGTATCAGCCAGTCGCTCGGCCAGCGGGCGGGCGGGAACAGCCTCGACAACACCCTGCGGGTCGCCAAGCTCGTCGAGACGGACTGGGTGCTCGCCGACGTGCACATGCACGCCATCCGTCACGGATTCGCCCACGGTCGAGTGCACCTGTGGGCGCAGGACGGCACCCTCCTGGCCACCGCCAGCCAGTCGACGATCGTGCGCCCCTGGCGTGACCCAGCCGCGCCGTCCGACGAGAACCCCGACCGGCCTGGGTAGGATCGCCCGCCGGGAGGACCTCCATGCTGTCACCGCTGCTCACGCTTGCTCAGGACGAGGCGCCCGAGGCGCCCGAGGCGATCCCCGGGCTCACCGACGCCTGCGGGGAAGACCCCTCGTTCGTCTGCGAGCAGATCCTCGAGAGAACCGACAACGAGACGCTCGCCCAGGTCGCCGACTGGGCGGTCGCCAAGCCGCTGGCCATCGTCTTCGTCTTCATCGTCGCTTGGCTGGTGAACCGCTTTGTACGCCGGGCGATCCGGCGCTTCGTCGAACACTCGAAGGACGAAGACTTCCAGCGGCAGATGGCACGCCTGCGACGGCGCACCGGGATGGCCCTGCTCGACACCGGCCCCATCCAGAGCCTGCGCCGGGTGCAGCGGGCCGAGGCCATCGGCGCCGTCCTCCGGAGCATCGCCACCTTCGTCATCTACACGCTGGCCGCGTTCATCGCCCTCGGGGAGCTGGGCGTCGAACTGGGCCCCCTCATCGCCGGTGCCGGGATCGTCGGGATCGCGTTGGGCTTCGGCGCCCAGAACCTGGTGAAGGACTTCCTCTCGGGCATCTTCATGCTCGTCGAGGACCAGTACGGCGTGGGAGACATCATCGACGTCGGCGACGCCATCGGCGTCGTGGAGGGCGTGAGCCTGCGGTCGACACGGATCCGGGGTCTCGACGGCACGCTGTGGCACGTTCCCAACGGGAACATCACCCGCATCGGCAACATGTCGCAGGAATGGGCGCGCGCCCTCATCGACGTGGAGGTCGCCTACGGGAGTGACCTCAACCAGGCCAAGCGGGTGATCAAGAGCGTGGCCGATTCCATGTGGCAGGAAGACGAGGCGTGGGGCCCCGTGATCATGGAGGAGCCCGAGATCTGGGGCGTCGAGACCCTCGGTGCCAGCGGCGTGGCGGTACGCCTGGTCCTCAAGGTCAAGCCCGGCGAGCAATGGATGCTGAGCCGGGAGATCCGAGGGCGCATCAAGCTGGCCCTCGACGAGGCGGGCGTCGAGATCCCGTTCCCCCAGCGAACGGTGTGGCACCGCTACGAGGACGCGGCCGAGACCCCCGGGGAACCGACGGCTCCGCTCCCGCCCGAGCCCGAAGAGGCGAAGCCGGCGCCCCGACCCCAGGAGTTCCCCGAACCCGAGTTCGAGGAAGGGGTCGACGCGCCCGACGAACCCAGTTCCTAGGTCTTCCTAGGTGTACTGCAGGGGGTTGACCGGGGTGCCCCGCACCCGGGCCTCCCAGTGGAGGTGCGGGCCCGTGGAGAGCCCGGTGGTTCCGACGAAACCGATCGTCTGACCCCGGGTGACCGTCTGACCGGTGCTCACCGACACGCTCGACTGGTGGGCGTAGAGGGTGGCGAGGGCGTTGCCGTGATCGATGATCACGGTGTTGCCGTAGCCGCCCCGAGCGCCGGCCCACACCACCTCGCCGTCGGCTGACGCTCCGATCGGCGTTCCGTGACCGGCGCCGAAGTCGAGGCCGTTGTGCATCCGGCTGGTCCCGAGGATGGGATGCACCCTGGGGCCGAATCCGCTGGTGATCGGCGCCGCCACCGGGACGCCGAGGATCCCGCTCCCCCCGACCAGGGTCTGCCCACCCTGCCGGTTCCGCAGGAGGTCGCCGATCGAGTTCGACTCGGCCCGCAGCTCGGCAATCTCGGAGTTGAACTGGTCCTTCTTGGCGCGGATTCGACCGAGCACCTGCTCCTGACGGTCGACGGCCTCGACGATCTCCTGGCGGGCCTGCTCCTGCGCGGCCTTGAGACGCGCGACCTCCGCTCGCTCACGCGCCACCACGTCGCGGGCGGCCTTGGCCTCCTCGCGCTGGTCCTCGAGGTCCTCTCGCGCCTGGTCGACCTCCCCCTTGAGGTCCACGAGGTCGTCGATGCGATCGCGCCCGGCGGTGGCCGCGTTGCCCAGATACCAGGTGCCGGCGAAGAGGTCCTCAGGTGTCTTCGCGTCGAGGGCGAGCGAGGTGACGGCGGCGGCCTCGGCGCCCCCGGCCCGCCGGTACAGTTCGGCTCCGATGTCGGCCACGTCGTCCTCGACGATGTCGATGGACCGCTGCATCTCACGGACGTGACCCGTCAGGGCGACGTACTTGCCATCGAGGCGGTTGACGTCGGCCTGCGCGGCCGCCACCCGGGCGTTCGCGGCCTCGAGCTGGCCGGCGATGCGAGCGACGGAAGCATCGCGCTCGTCGAGGATCCGCTGGGTCTCGGACAGTTCGCGGATGAGGGCGGCTTCCTCGCTGGACGCCTCGCCGATGGCTTCTCGGAGCTCGCGGATGCGCTGCTCGATCTCGCGCTGCCGATCGACGATCGCGGGATCCGGTGGCGCGGTGGTCGAGGTGGTGGCTGCGGCCGCGTCGGGAGACGACGTCGACGTGGTCGTGTCGTCGTCCGCGTTCTGCGCGTCGACCGGTGTCACCGGCGCGAGCAGGGACGCGGCGACCAGCACGATGGCGGCTCGCCAGCGCATGCCGCCCATCCTAGGCAACACTGGCCTCACATACAACAGCCACCACTCCAGCCACGCTCCGTGGTGTGAGCACGGCGCCCGCCCGCGAACGGCGGTCAGCTGCTCACCCGATCCGGCGGGGAGCCCGGATCAGACGTCGAGGAAGCGGCGGAGGCCGATGGCCGAGCCGATCACCCCGACGAACCCGCCGATGGCCAGCACCAGCAGCCCGATGCCGATGGCATCACCGGTGGTGACGAAGAAGCTCTGGAAGATGCCTTCCGATCTCGTAACGAGGTCGGAGAGGATGCGTTGGAGGATGTAGACGGCACCGAAGGCCAGACCCGCGCCGGTGGCACCTTGGATCAACCCCTCGAGCATGAAGGGGATCCGGATGAACCAGTTGGTCGCCCCCACCAGCTTCATGATTTGGATCTCGCGTCTTCGTGCGAAGGTCGCCAGACGGATCGTGTTCACGATGAGGAACAGCGACGACGCCAGCAGGATGCCCGAGATGGCGAAGAACAACCCCCGGATCCATGAGATGGCGCGCAGCATCCTCCGCACCTGCTCCTGGGCGGTGAGCACCTCGTCGACCCCCGGACGCCCCTGGAACTGCGCCGCGATGGTGCTGGTCAACTCGGGATCGGTAGGCACGACCCGGAATGAGGCCGGCAGCGTCTCGGGCTCGACGCTCTCCACCAGTTCGGGTTGGTCGGCGAAGATGTCCTGGAACAGCTCGTAGGCGTCGTCCTTGGAGATGAAGCGGTACGACTCGACGGTCGGCGCGCCGTCGAGTTCGGCCTGGACGCCCTGGATCTGGCGCTCGGTGGCGTCGGCCACGAAGAAGACCTCCAACTCGACGCCCTCCTTCCACCGCTCGGTGCCGTGGTCGACCATGCGGGAGAGGAGGAGGACCCCACCGAAGAGGAACAGCGACACCGCCACCGTGAGGATCCCGGCGAGCGTCATCATCAGGTTCCGCCGGAGCGAGACCATCGTCTCGCGGGCGAAATAATCGAGCTTGAAGGCCATCAGCAGGCCTTCCCTGCTCGCCTGCTTCGCGGGCGGCGAGCGAATTCGTCAAGTTTGCCGGCCATCTCAGGCGGGGAGCCCGTAGACGCCGCGGGCCTGGTCGCGCACCACCATGCCCCGATCGAGTTCGATCACCCGACGCCGCATGGTATTGACGATGCCCTCATCGTGGGTAGCCATCGCCACGGTGGTGCCGGTGCGGTTGATCCGGTCGAGAAGCCGCATGATGCCCTCGGCCGTGGTCGGGTCGAGGTTCCCGGTGGGTTCGTCGGCGAGGAGGATGAGGGGCCGGTTCACGAACGCTCGGGCAATCGACACCCGCTGTTGCTCACCGCCCGACAACTCGTGCTGGAAACGGTGGGCCTTCTCGCCCAGACCCACCAGGTCGAGGATCTGCGGCACCTGGGCCTCGATCACGTGGCGCGGTCGCCCGATCACTTCGAGCGCGAAGGCGACGTTCTCGTACACGGTCTTGCCCGGAAGCAGCTTGAAGTCCTGGAAGACGGTGCCGATGTTGCGTCTCAGGTAGGGCACCTTCCAGCTCGACAGGCGCGCGACATCGCGTCCGGCCACGAGGATGCGGCCGGAGTCGGGCAACTCCTCACGCAGCAGCAGACGCAGGAACGTCGACTTTCCGGATCCGGAGGGACCGACGAGGAAGACGAACTCCCCCTTGCGGATGTCGACGCTCACGTCCCGGAGCGCGACGACGTCGCCCTTGTAACTCTTGGTGACGTGTTCGAGCGTGATCATCGAACGCGTCACGGTACCAGCGAACCGTGGTGAGGTTGGGGACGGGGAGTGGATTTCCTGACCAACCGTGGCGCGAGTCACCCGGGGGCGAGGAAGAACCTACGACCCCTGGGCGCGCCTCCACTGGAGGAACGCCTCGACGAAGGCGTCGAGGTCGCCGTCGAGGACGGCGTCGACGTTGCCGGTCTCGTACTCGGTGCGGAGGTCCTTCACCAGCTGGTAGGGCGCCAGGACGTAGGAGCGGATCTGGCTTCCCCACTCGACCTTCTGCTTCTCACCGGCGATTT
>CAZTOV010000019.1:0-31468 GCA_964615175.1 uncultured Burkholderiales bacterium | reverse complement strand
CCGGGCCGCTCTTCCCCACCGTCACGCAGTTCGTGCCCACGGTGCGGGAAGCCGGATCCGACGAGCAGCGCAAGCGCTTCCTCGGTGGCGTGGCGTCGGGCGAGGTCACCGGAACACTCGCGGTCGCCGAGGCGTCAGGGCGCTGGACACCCACCGATGTCGCCACGACCGCTCGCGCCGACGGCGACGGGTGGGCGCTCACCGGTGAGAAGCGGTTCGTCGTCGAGGCCGGGAACGTCGACGAGATCGCCGTGGTCGCCCGTGTGGACGGGTCGCAGGGAAGCGACGGTGTCGGGGTCTTCGTGGTGCCGACGTCGTCGGTGGACGTCGCCCCAATCGACGCACTCGACCCCAGCCGCCAGGTGGCCACGGTGACGCTCGACGAGGTCACGATCGATGCCGACCGTTGTCTCGGCGAACCGGGCCCCGCCGCCGCCGACGCCCTGGCTCGGGCCCTGGAGGAGGCAACGACCGCTCTGGCGCTCGAGACGCTCGGCACCTGCCAGGCCACCTTCGAGCTCAACGTCGACTACGCCAACGAGCGGGTCCAGTTCGACCGGCCCATCGGCTCGTTCCAGGCGGTGAAGCACAAGCTCGCCGACGGACTCGTGGCCCTCGAGCGCGCCCGGGCGACCACCTACTTCGCCGCCGCCTGCATCGCCGAGGACGACGCCCGGCGGAACCTCGCCACCTCGGTCGCCAAGGCTGCGGCCGGCGACTGCCAGCGCTACGTCACCCGGGAGGGCATCCAACTGCTCGGCGGCATCGGCTACACGTGGGAGCACGACATGCACCTGTACGTGAGGCGAGCCAAGACGGGCGACTCGCTGCTCGGTACGGCGGCTCAGCACCGCGAGCGCATCGCCGAACTCGTCGCCGACCGCCGCCTCGACACCTCCGGCCCCCGCTGGACCCTCGACGGCCGCTGAACCACTCCAGGGTGTGTGAGCATTTGGTGGGGTCATGACCCCACCAAATGCTCACACACCCTGGTTGTCGGCGGCCCGGCGGCGGACCAGGATCCGGATGGTGACCATGAGGGCGATGAGCACCGCGGCGAAGGCCCAACCCGCGGGGCCGCTGCTGCCGATCCGGTTCAAGGCCTCCTCGCCGGCGAGCACGATGAAGACGGTCGCCGGGATGATGCCGACGGCCGTCCCCACCACGAACTGGCGGAGCGACACCCGCGACACGCCGAAGAACCAGTCGGCCGGGGGCGGAAGGTAGGTGAAGAGCCGCACCAGGGCGATCGTCCCCACGGCCTGACGGGCCAGTCGGTCGTCCCACTTGAGGAACCGCTCGGGGAGCCGGGCCTCGACCCAGTCTCGGGCGAACCAACGGGCGAACGAGAACGCCACCAACGTCCCGCACATACCCCCGATCCACGAGAGGGCGATGGCGAGGGGGCCGGCCCAGATGAGCCCGGCCACGAAGGTGAGCGCCACCGACGGGAGCCCCACCGGATGGCTGGTGGCGAAGGCGGCCACGAAGACGATCGGCCCCCACACGCCCGACTCGGTGAACAGCTCCTCTAACTCGTCGCGGTCCGAGTACGTCTCGAGCGCTCCGGTCTGCCAAGCGGTCAGCAGTCCGATCGCCACGACCGCCAGGAACAGGAGTCGCAGCGCGACCCGCCGACTCACCCTCGGGTCACAGGCGCTCGACCGGGATCTCAAGCTGCGGATGCTCGGTCCCGCCGTCGACCTGGAGCACCTTGCCGGTCACCCACGACGAGGCGTCGGTCGCGAGATAAACGACGGCGGCGGCGATGTCCTCCACTTCGCCGAGCCGACCCATCGGAGTCTTCGCCTCCATGTCGGCCTTGATCTCCTCGTTCTCGGCCACGTAGTCGAGGGCCGAGGTGAGCACTGATCCCACCTCGATGGCGTTGACCCGCACCTTGGGCGCGAACTCCGACGCCAGCTCGCGGGTGAGCCACGACAGCGCCGCCTTGGCGGTCCCGTAGGCCGCGAACCCCCGCAGCACCATGCTCCCCGCCCGCGACGAGATGTTGACCACCGAGCCACCGCCGGCCGTCTCGACCATCTTCGGGACGGCGAAGCGGGTGAGCAGGAAGGCCGTCGTGACGTTGAAGCGGAAGGCCTCCTCGAAGCTCGACTCGCTGGTCCGAAGAGCCTCCCGGGGCGGCCAGCCGCCGGCGTTGTTGACGACAATGTCGATGCGCCCGAACTCCGACAGCGCCGCGTCGACGAGGTTCTCGAGGTCGGAACGCTCCATCACGTCGCAGCGCACCGGGAGCGCCCGCCGGCCGAGGGCCCGGACCTCTTCGGCGGTCTGGTCGATCTGCTCCTGGGTGCGGGCGCCGCAGACCACGTCGGCCCCCACTTCGGCGAGCCCGAGGGCCGCACCCTTTCCGATCCCGCGGCCCGCCCCCGTGACCACGGCGACCTTGTCCGTTGCATTGAATCGTTCCATGACGGTCATGGCCGGGGAACCTAGTTCCTCATGCCAGCGCCAGCATCGCGACGCCGACCGACAGCGCCCCGCCGAAGAACATGCGGCCCCCTTCCTCGCGCAGGACCGTGCGGGAGCGAGGCGAGACCGTCGGTGGTGGCGATGGCCCAGCCCGAGATCAGGCCGTCACCGCTCCGCTTCATGAGCAGGTTCCACCCGGCGTGCATGACGGCCGAGACCACGACCAGGCCGACGGCACCCGTGGTCATGAGAGGGCCAAACGCGCTAGAGATCCGGGGATTCGCGGTCGCCGCCGCGCAGGGGCTCCCGGAGCGGGACCACCATCGAAGAGAAGTCGGCGGAAGCGATCATGCGGCCGTCGTCGTCGAGCACCCGGCACTCGACGACCACGAGCTGGCGGCCGGCCCGGAGCACCTGGGCCTCGGCCCGCACGTTCGGGCCCCGGGCCCGCCCGAGGTACCGCACGTGCATGTCGGCGGTGACGATGGTGTTCTTCCCCGGCTCGAACGACGAGTTCTGGGCCGCGGCGGTCCCTCCCGCCACGTCGATCAGCGTGGCGATGGCGCCGCCGTGGAGGTTGCCCCCGGAGTTGAGGGCCGAGGAGGCCACCGGCATCTCGACGATGACCTTCTCGGGGTCGATCTGCACGAAGTCGAGGGCGAGGAGCTTGTGCAGCGGCGTCTCACTGAAGGCGTCGCGGAGCTTGTCGGAGAAGTCCTCGATCGGACCGTCCCCGGGCTGCACCACATGACTCGGCGGTTCCTCGCTCACGGCCCGGACGCTACCGGCTCGCGCTGCTCCCACCCGAAGTTCTTGGTCCCGGATCTGCCGCATACCGACAGATCCGGGACCAAGAACCGGGACTCGCCTATCCCCAGACGACGGGGAGGGAGGGTGGGGCTCGGAAGGTCATGCCGGTGACGTAGGGCTCGTCGGCGTCGGGGTCGATGCGCACGTCGGGCAGCCGGTCGAGCACCTTGTTGAGCACGACCATGGTCTCCATCCGGGCCAGGTGCATCCCGAGGCACATGTGCGGCCCGAAGGCGAAGGCCAGGTGCTGCTGGGGCTCACGGAAGATGTCGAACGTCTCCGGGTTCTCCCACCGGGTCTCGTCGTGGTTGGCCGATCCCAGCGCCACCGTGACCGTGTCGCCGGCGGCCAGGTGCTGGCCCCACAACTCGACGTCCTCGGCCACCCACCGCGGAATCCACAGTAACGGCGGCTCCCAGCGGAGTCCCTCCTCGATCGCCTGCGGGAGGAGGGAGCGGTCGTTCCGGACGGCGTCGAGCTGGTCGGTGTGGGTCAGCAGCCCGAAGAGCAGGTTGCTCGACGAGCGGTAGGTCGTCTCGGCGCCGGCGGGGAGCAGCAGCCGGAGAAAGGCGATGATCTCCTCGTTGGTGAGTGTGTGCCCGTCGAGTTCGGCCTGGGTGAGCACGCTGATCACATCCTCACCGGGATCCTTCCGACACGCCTCGATGATCCCGTCGAAGTAGTCGTAGAGCGCGCTCGAGGCGGCCAGCCCCCGCTCGGGGTCGAAGCCCCAGCCGATCAGCTCGACCGCCCACCGGTGGAACTGCTCGAGATCGTCGCGGGGCAGGCCGAGCAGCGCCGCGATCACGTTGACCGGGAACGGGAAGGTGAGCTGCTTCACCAGATCGGCCCGGCCCTCGTCGATGAACTCGTCGATGTGCTCGTCGACGATCGGAGCGACGAGTTCGGTCGACCAGCGCTCCATCGCCTTGCGCGAGAACGCCTTCTGCACCAGACCCCGGTAGGTGCGGTGCTCGGGCTCGTCCATCTCGAGGATGGAGTGGCCCATCACGGGACCCATGACGTCCTCGTAGCCCGTGGACGAGAAGGTCTGGCCGTCGCGCAGCACCCGTTCGGCGCCCTCGAAGGTCACCGCCGCCCAGAGCCCGGGGCCCTCGTCGTCCGACTCCTCGTCGAACTCGTCGGCGTCCCGGCGATTGTCCTGCTCGAAGCCCATGAGCCGCGCCAGGTCGGCCTTCTGGATGGGTGGGCCCTCCCGGCGCACCTCGGCGAGCACGGTCCACGGGTCGTCGACGACACCCGATCCGGTCTGCCGGTTGAACCACTCGAACGGATCGTCGATCGCCTCGAGGTCCGCGGTCTGCTCGGCCATGTGCTGCCCCCGTGTGTCTCGACCCCTGCCATCGGGGTGTGTGCGAAGCTGACGCCGATGTCAGGTACCGACGGTACCGCCGGTGAGGTGACGCGTCGAGGGCGCGCGGTCCGCTACGGGGCGATGCCGCTCGTCGTCCTCGCCGCCACCCAGGCGCTCGAGCAGGGCGAGCGGCTGTCGTTGGCTCAGGCCTTCGACGGCCTCAAGGGCGAGTTCGGGCTCTCCGACTTCGAGCTGGGCCTCCTCCCCGCCGCCATGATCCTCATCGGCGTGGTGGGAGCGTTCCCGTTCGGCTTCCTCGCCGACCGCCTGCGCAGGACCTCCCTCCTGTCCGGGGGAATGGGCATCTGGACCGTCTGCATGGTCGGCAATGCGCTCGCTCCCGGCTACGGCGCTCTCTTCGCGGCCCGTCTCGGCGTCGGCGCCGTCGAGGCCAACGGGCCGGCCGCGGTCTCGCTGCTCTCCGACTACTACCCGGTCCAGGAGCGGGCGAAGCGGATCGGCCTCTGGCAGTCGGGCGCGCTCATCGGCGCCGTCCTCGGTCTCCTCGGCGGCGGCGTCGCCGTGTCGATCGGGGGTTGGCGGTGGGCGTTCTGGATCTGGGTGCCGCTCGGAGCGCTCGTCGCTCTCGCCGTCCTCCGCCTTCCCGAACCCCGGCGGGGCGACCAGGACGCCGACTTCCACGAGGAGTTGGCCGGCCCGATCGGATCCGTCGACGCCACGGAGCTGGTGGGCCGTCTCGACCTGCCGCCCCCGGAGCGGGTGGGCGACTTCGAGTACGACCGGGCATCGCCCCTCCAGGTGTATCGGGAGCTGCTGAAGATCAAGAGCATGTGGTTCGCGCTCGTCGGGCTCACCGTCGGCCAGGTGTTGCTGGTCGGCCTCCAGGCGTGGGCGGTGGAGTTCTTCAAGCGGGTCCACGACCTCGGCGCCGCCCAGGCCGGCATCTACACCACGCTCTTCGGCCTCGGCGCCGCGGCCGGCGTCCTCGGGGGTGGCCTGATCGCCGACCGGTGGCTCCGACGTGGGGTCGTCAACGCCCGCATCTACGTGGTGTCGTTCGCCTCGGTGGCCACGACGGCGTTCATGCTCCCGGCCTTCCTCACGAACAGCCTGGTCGTCGCGGGCATCCTCATGACGCTCGGCGGGTTCCTCATGACCCTTCCCATCGCCCCCTCGGAGGCGGTCTTCAACGACGTGGTCGTGGCCCAGCTCCGAGGTCGGGCGGCGACGATCCGATCGGTGGTCCGCAGCGCCGGCGCCCTCGGGCCGCTCGTCATCGGCGGCCTCTCCAGCATCCTCGGCCTCCAGACCGCGGTGGCGGTGGTCGTGCCGGTCTACGCGGTGAGCGGGTTCATCGTGTTCTTCGCCGCTCGCTTCTACCCCGCCGACCTCGCCTTCGTGGGCGCCGAGACCCGGCGGTTGCGCGAGCGGGAGGAGTCGGCCGAAACGCGCGAACAGTGACCGTTTCCGGTCACGGGCAGTGATGTGACACGAACGTCAGGTTCCTGGGAGGATGAGCACGTGTCCCCCGAGCGCCCCATCGCCCTCGTCACCGCGCCCGTCCGGGGTCCGGGGCTCGAGAAGCTCGCGTCGATGTTCGAGCTGGTGATCGACCCGTGGATCGAGCACACCCCTCTGCGCATCTACAACGCCGAGCAGCTCGCCGAGCGGATCGAAGCCGAGGGCGCCAGCTTGGTGATCTGCGAGGCCGACGAATGCCGCGGACCGGTGCTCGACCTCCCGCTCACCGGCATCGGCAGCACCCGGGGCGAGCCCACCAACGTGGACCTCGACGGCGCCACGGCCAGGGGTATCCCCGTGCTGCGCGCCCCCGGGCGCAACGCCGACGCCGTCGCCGAGATGACCGTGGCACTTCTCCTCGCCGTCAACCGCCACCTCCTCCGCGCCGATGACGACGTGCGTGAAGGGCGGGTCTTCGTCGACGGCACCATCCCCTACCAGCGGTTCCGGGCGTGGCAGCTGGCCGGCCGCACCGCCGGACTGGTCGGTCTCGGAGCCGTGGGCCGGGCCACCCGGTGGCGGCTCGAGGGCCTCGGCATGGACGTGATCGCCCACGACCCCTATGCCGATGACGCCACCCACACGCTTCCCGAGCTGCTGGCAGAGGCCGACGTGGTGTCGATGCACGCGGCCGTGTCCCCCGAGACCGAGGGGCTCATCGGGAAGCGCGAGTTCGAGGCGATGCGCGACGGTGCCATCTACGTCAACACCGCCCGGGCCCGGCTCCACGACCTCGACGCCCTCACCGCCGCCCTCGAATCGGGCAAGCTCGCGGGTGCGGGGCTCGACCACTTCGAGGGCGAGGCGCTCCCCACCGATCACCCACTGGCCGAGATGGAGAACGTCGTGCTGACCCCCCACATCGGCGGCGCCACCTACGACACCGAGGCCAACCACACCCGCCTCATCGCCGACGGGTTCGAGGCCCTCCGCGAGGGGCGCAAGCCCGGCAACCTCGCCAACTCGGAGGTCTCGCTCCCCCCGACGGGCACGGAGGCCGACGGCACGTGATCCCCCACACGACGCACGCAGCCCGCGATCAGGAGACGACACGGTGACTGACATCCGCCGGTCCGTCCTCGACACGGCCAAGCGCCTCGAGGAGAAGGGCCTCGTCGAAGGCACCTCGGGCAACGTGTCGGGCCGCACCGACGACGGCAACGTGTGCATCACGCCCTCGTCGGTCCCCTACGACACCATGACCCTCGACGACCTCATGATCACCGACCTCGACGGCCAGGTGGTCGCCGGCGACCGAAGCCCGTCGTCGGAGAAGGACCTCCACCTCGCCTGCTACCGGGCCTTCGACGAGATCGGCGGCGTGATCCACTCGCACCCCGTCTTCGCCACCATGTTCGCCCTCGTACGCGAACCGATCCCCGCCGCCATCGAGGAGTTCGTCGTGTACGTCGGCGGCGACGTCCCCTGCTGCGAGTACCGCACCACGGGGACCGAGGAGTTGGGCGACGAGGTGGTGAACAACCTCCAGGATCGCTCCGCCGCCCTGTTGGCGAGCCACGGGATGGTCTCGATCGGCGCCACTCCCGAGAAGGCGCTCCATGCGGCGGCGGTCGTCGAGCGGTCGGCCCAGATCGTCCACGGCGCCCGGATGCTGGGGAAGGTGCACGAGATCCCCGGCGAGGTGAACGAGAACTTCGCCGGCGTCTACCGGATGATGCGGGAGCACCGGCTGTGAGCAACGGAGAGCGGGTGAAGATCGTCGCCGTCGGCGCCGGTGTTCCCGACCGGCGTCTCCCGGTGGCGGCGGTCCGCGAGGCCTGGGGCGGCCGCGGGGGACGCGGCCAGGTGGGCGTGTGCGCCCCCGATCAGGACGCCCTCACCCTCGCCTGGGACGCCGCCACCGCGGCGCTCGACGCGGCCTCGGTCGACGCCGACTCCCTCGGCGGGCTCTGGTGGGGCGTGACCCGACCTGTCTTCGCCGAAGGCCCGAGCCACGCGTACCTGGCCTCCGCGGTCGGTCTCGACCGAGACGCGGGCGGGGCCCTGATCGCCGGGTCTCCGCACGCCGGCGTCGAGGCGCTCGCCGCGGCGTGGGACGCGGTCGCCGCCGGTTCCGTCACCACCGCCCTCGTGGTGGTCTCCGACGCCCTCCTCCCCGGCACCGGCACCGGGTTCGAGACCCGTGCAGGAGCCGGAGCGGCCGCGCTCCTGCTCTCGTCGGCGTCGGGCGCCGCCACCCTCGCCAACCGCACGACCCGTTCGCAGCCGGCCGTCGACCGCTACCGGGGCGACCGCGAGGCATGGACCCGCGAGGTGTACGACCCCCGCCTCTTCCGTGAAGAAGTCTTCGTCCCCACGGTCCTCGAAGTGGCCGAGGCGCTCGCGCCGGACGACGACGCGCGCTGGTCGCTCCCCGACCCCGACGGTCGTCTCGGCCGCCTCGCGGCGAAGCGCCTCGGTCTCGACGACGATCGGGTGGCGTCGGCCGAGGTGTACGGCGCCCTCGGCGACACCGGGGCCGCGGCGGGACTCCTGGGCCTCCTCCCGGCGCTGACGGAGGCCGGCTCCGCCGCCCTCGTGGCCTTCGGCGGGGGCCGCACGTCAGGTGTGTCGGTCACCGTCACGGAGCCGGTTTCCGGTGCCGATCGCGTATCGGCCCTCCTCGCGGGGGGCGTCGAGACCTCGTACGCCGAGGCGCTGCGGTCCCGGGGCCAATTGGTTCCAGTGGGCGAGGGCATCGAGATGGGCGTCCCGCCCGGTGGTGCCGCGTTCGTGCGCGGCAACCCCGAGATGCTGGGGCTGCTCGGCGGCAAGTGCGCCGACTGCGACACCATCTCCACGCCGCCGTCGATCCACCCGCACTGCATCAACTGCGGTGGCCCCAAGCTCGAGCCGGTGGCGCTCTCCCGGCGGGGCACCGTGCACACCTACGTCGTGAACCACACCATGCCGGCGCCCTTCGAGGCCCCGCTGGGCCTGGCGGTCCTCGACCTCGACGACGGCGCCCGGCTGATGGTGCAGGCCACCACGCCCGAGGGCCTCGGGATCGGCGCCGACGTCGAGCTGATCCTGCGCCGCTACGCGGTGGAACGCGGCGTGCCCGTCTACGGGTTCAAGGCCCGGGCTCGTACCCTGAGAACGGACGCGAGGCGAACGTCATGACGTATCAACGACGGACGGCCACTGCTGGGGCAGGGGCCCCAGCATGTGGAGGAGCCGACGAGATGTCGGCGGGCAGACAACTCGAGGACTGATCCACATGGCTTGGAATCGCGTTGCGGTGGTCGGCGCCGGACTGATCAAGTTCGGCGAGCTGTTCGACCAGAGCTACGAGCGGATGGCGGCGGGGGCTTTCGACGCTGCCGTGTCGGCGGTCGACACCCCCTTCGACCCGTCGACGGTCGAGGCCGCGTTCGTCGCCACCCAGCGGGGAACGCTGTGGGGTCAGGAGGGGGTCGGCGGGAACACCGTGCCCAGCGCCATCGGCCTCTCGGGCATCCCGTGCACGCGCATCGAGAACGCCTGCCCGTCGGGCTCCGACGCCTTCCGGGTCGGGGCGATGGCGGTGGCCAGCGGCGTCCACGACGTGGTGCTGGTGATCGGCGTCGAGAAGATGCGCGACAAGTCGAGCGAGGAAGGTCTGCTCGCCCGGGCCGCCGCCGGTCACCCCGTCTACACCCGGGGCGAGACCGCGCCGGTGCTCTTCGCCCCCTTCGCCACCCGCCACATGCACGAATACGGCACCAGCCGCGAGATGCTCGCCCAGGTGGCGGTGAAGAACCACCACAACGGGACCCTCGATCCCTATGCCCACTTCCAGAACGAGGTGACCGTCGAGCAGGTGCTCGACTCGCCGGCGGTGTGCCACCCGCTCCACCTGCTCGACTGCTGCCCCCAGACCGACGGCGCCGCCGCCACCATCCTCGTGTCGGCCGAGCGGGCGAAGGAGTTCACCGACAAGCCCGTCTACGTCGCCGGCTTCGGCGTGGCGACCGACCATCCGTACCTGCACGAGAAGTCGAGCTTCGTCGGCCTCGACGCCACCGTGAAGGCGTCGCAGCGGGCCTACGAGATGGCCGGTCTCGGGCCGTCCGACATCGACATGGCCGAGGTGCACGACTGCTTCACCATCACCGAGATCCTCGACATCGAAGACCTCGGTTTCGTCGAGAAGGGGAAGGGCGGCCAGGCGGTGCTCGACGGCGAGACCGCCCTCGACGGCCGCATCCCGATCAACACCTCGGGCGGGCTGCTCGCCAAGGGCCACCCCATCGGCGCCACCGGGGTCGCCCAGATCACCGAGTGCTGGTGGCAGCTCCGCGAGGAGGCCGGCGACCGCCAGGTGGCGATCAAGAACGGCGTCGCCCTCCAACACAACGTGGGCGGTCGCGGCTCCGGCGTCTCGGTCGTCAACATCCTCACCCGCGACGCGGCATGACGTCTGGTTCTTGACTGCGTTTTGCCCGCTGAGCGGGCAAAACGCAGTCAAGAACCTCAGGGGGAACCCCATGATCCAGGTCGAACAACGAGACGACGGGGTGCGGGTAGTGACGCTCGACCGGCCCGACGCCAAGAACGCCCTCACCGTCGAGATGCGTGACGATCTGGTGGCGGCGATCCGCGAGGCCCGCGCCGACGGCGATGCCCGGGCGTTGCTCATCACGGGCACCGGCGACGCCTTCTGCGCCGGCATGGACCTGCGGGCCTCGACGGTGACCCAGGCGGGTGGCGACGACTTCGACGCCCGGTCCACCTCGGAAGCGCTGCGCATCGGGGTCCAGGCGATGATCCGGGAGCTGTGGGAACTCGACAAGCCCACGGTGGCGGCCGTCAACGGCACCGCGGTCGGCCCCGGCGCCCACCTCGCCCTGGCCTGCGACTTCGTCTTCGTCCACGAGAGCAGCCGGTTCATCTGGTCGTTCGCGCGGTGGGGGCTCGTCGCCGACGCCGGCGGCGCCTACCTCCTCCCCCGCCTCGTCGGTCTCCCGCGAGCGAAGGCGATGGTGATGCTCGGCGAGGGAGCGAAGGGTGCCGAGGCCGTCGAACTCGGCCTCGCCTACCGCTGCGTGGCGGAGGACGCTCTGAGCGTCGAAGCCTCGACCCTCGCCGCCAAGCTCGCCGCCGGGCCCACCCGCGCGCTCGGGCTCTCCAAGCGTCTCCTCAACCGGACGTTCGAGACCGCGCTGCCCGACTCGCTCGAGATGGAAGGGCACTTCCAGTCGCTGGCGGCCGGCACGCACGACCTCCAGGAGGGCATGGCCGCCTTCCGCGAGAAGCGCGACCCCGACTTCCGGGGGCGCTGAGCGCCCACCGACCGCGCGCACGGGGCGAATCGGGCATATCATCTGACACCAGTGTCAGGTTGTGGCCGACCCTGGCGTCGGGCGGAGGAACGGGGGTCGGGAGCGTCGAACTCCTGAACCAAGCCGCCCGCACGGGCTCCCATCGCAGCACACGACACCGCAGACACGACACGAGGGCAGCATGCGCATTCGCACGTGGTTGAGCCGAGCCAGCTTCGCGGCCGCCGCCGTCCTGCTCGTGCTCGCACTCGTGGCACCGGCCCTCGTCGAAGCCCAGGAAGACCCTGACGCCGGCCGCCCGGCAAGCTTCCAGGCGAGCGCCTTCACCACAGCCTTCGAGGCGATCATCAACACCGAACCCGCCTCGACCGTGCCCGAGATCGTGCGCTTCGACGTCCCCCTCGGACAGAGTGAGTTCGAATCGGGCAACCGCTCGTTCGCCCGCGCCGCCAGCATCTGGCCGGGCCTCACCGTGGCCAAGGGCGGCAGCCTGCTCTGCACCGCCGGGTTCCCGTGCGACGGTTTCAAGGACGACGACGGCGAGACGGTCTTCAACCCCTTCGAACCGCTCCCCACCGGGTTCCCACCGCGGTGGCCATTCGCGGCCGAAGCCAGCTACCCGACCGCCGTCGACGCCGAGGCTCGCCTCACGAAGGACCAGGCCGCGGGCCACCAGGGAGCCGCGGGCCCGCTGACGTTCACCATCGACGTGGTCGAGGCGCACGCCGGACGAGACTTCGTGTCGAGCCGAGCAGTGGTGACGGACCTCGACCTGCCGGTCCCCGGCGCCGAGGAGGCCTCACCCGAGACCTCCCTGGTGCACATCGGCGCCCTCCAGTCGACGACCCGACACGAGTTCGAGGGCGACGTTCTCGTGGCCTTCGCCGAGTCGCGGCTCACCGACATCGACCTGTTCGCCGGCCAGGTGCACATCGACAAGGTCGTCGCCCGCTCCACGTCACGCTCCGACGGCGACACCAACGTCGAGAGCGACCCCCGCATCACCGTCGAAGGGGTCACGGTGGCGGGCCAGGAAGCGAAGATCACCGACGGCGGACTCGAACTGCTCGGCCCGGTGTGCGCCGAGTCGCCGATCACCGGTATCCCCGTGCCCGAGATCCCGCTCCCCGAGGAACTCTCGGAAAACCTCCCGGTAACTCCGCCGAACCAGGTCCCCGTGCCCGCCGAGACCTGCACCACCGACCAGGGTCTCCTCGAGGCGCTCAACTCCGGGCTCAAGACCTTGAGCGAGGGCGACGTCCGGCTGATCGACACCAGCACCGTCAGGGACGACGGCCGCACCGACGGCGACGCCACCGCTCTCATGGTGAGTTTCAAGGCCGACGCCTCGGGCTTCCCGAGCGGCGCCGGCGTGATCGGCAACCTCATCCTCGGGCTCTCGAGCACCAGTTCGGGCGTCGGGTCGCTGTCAGGTGGCGACATCGACCTCGACATCGGTGACTTCGGGACCGTGACGGCCCCGTTCGACGCCGGCGGCTTCGTCTCCGACGGCACCCAGGTCGCAGGCCAACAGGTCATCAACACCCCCGGCACCGAGGGCACCCCCGGCCAGGTCATCCCCGGCAACGGTGGCGGACAGACGCAGGCCGGTTTCGCTCCCCTGGAGCTGCTCGCCGGGATTGCAGCAGACCGCATCCAGTTGCTGTACGGTGCGTGGGCGCTGGCCGTACTTGGACTGGCACTGGCGTCGAGATTGCAACCCTTCCGTCTCGTGACTCGGCGCTAGCCCGACGAGACAGCACGAGGGATGGCGTTGGCGAGCGAACGAGAAGCACCGTCCGAATCCGCACGCGGCGACATCGGACCTGACGACTTCCCCGACATCCGGCTCTTCTGGCGCTGGGCCGCCCGCTCCACCCGTCCGTTCGTCGGCTGGATCCTCATCGGCCTCGGCGCCGTCGCCATCCTGCTCGGCTACCTGGGGGTCTCCCGTGAAGCCCTGGTGGCCAAACAGCTCCCGTTCCTGATCTCGGGCGGCATCACCGGCATGGTGCTGGTGGCCGTGGGCGCGTTCTTCCTCGGCACCGAAGACGTGCGCAAGCAGCTCGCCCGCCTCGACGACGTCGAGCGCAAGATCGACGACCTCCACGCCGTGCTGCTCTCCCGCCGCGACGCCCCCAAGCCCAACGGCCGGAAGCCGCGGGCCACCAAGGGCGACCGGGTGGCGCTCCGATCCGGGTCGAGCTACCACACGCCCGACTGCCAGATGGTCGAGGGCAAGAAGGACGTGGTCGCGGTCGACGCCCGCACCATCGCCCGGCGCCGCCTCGACCCCTGCCAGCTCTGCGACCCGGAGCCGGTGAAGGCGTGACCCTCCCGCTGCCGTGATCTGGTTCCAGCTCACGGTCGTCGGCATCGCCGCCGGGGCGTTCCTCGCTCTGTCGGGTATGGGCATCGTCCTCACCTACAAGGCGACGGGGATCTTCAACTTCGCTCACGGCGCCATCGGCGTGCTCGTGGCCTACGTGCTCTTCCAGCTCAACAGCACGTGGGGGGTACCGGTCGTGCTCGCCGCCCTCATCGCGCTCGGCGTCGTCGCCCCCGGCATCGGCCTGTTCCTCGAACGCATCGTGTTCCGCCCCCTCCAGCGGGTCGGCGCCACCACGACCGAGAAGCTGGTCGCCACGGTCGGGGTCCTGGTGGCGACCCTCGGGATCATCTTCCTCGTCTGGGGGGCGGAGCTCCGCGTGGGACCGGCGATCTTCCCCCTGGAGACCGCCTTCTCCATCGGTGGCGTCCAGGTGGGTTGGGACGACCTCGGGGCCGTCGGCCTCACCCTGGGGGTCTCGGCGGGCCTCTACTACCTCTTCCGCTTCACCCATCTCGGCTTGGAAATCCGGGCGGTCGTCGACCGCCCCGAGCTCGCCGAGCTGGCCTCGGTGAACGCCAACCGGGTGGCAGGGATCGCGTGGGCGCTCGGTGCCGTCATGGCGGGAATGGCCGGCGTGCTGTTCGCTACCGGCGCGCTCGAACCATTCCGCATGACCCTCTTCATCATCCAGACCTTCGCCATCGCGGTGGTGGCCCGGCTCACCAATCTCCCCATCGCGCTCGGCACCGGCATCGCGCTCGGCCTCGCCCAGGCCTACCTCGGCCATCCCGCGGTGCACCTCTTCAACGCCGACGGCGTGATCGGGACCACGTTCGAGGAGCTGAAGCCCAACCTCCCGGTGGTAGTGCTGTTCGCCGCCCTCCTCATCTACCGGCGCCTCGACATCGTCGGCGAGACCGCGGAACGCGTGCAGCGGTTGGCCGCGCCGGTGCGAACCCAGAGCTGGCAGCGCACGGCGTTGCTCGCCACGCTCGTGGGGGTCGGCCTGCTGGTCCTGCCGGCGTTCCTCGACGTGAACGGGCTGGCCCGGGCGCAGCGCTTCCTCGCCTACTCGGTGATCTTCGCCTCGATCGTCGCCGTCACCGGCTTTTCCGGACAGATCACCCTGGGCCAGGCCGGCTTCGCAGGAGTCGGCGCCTGGGGTACGGCGTATGCCACCGTGAACTGGGGAGTACCGGTGATCCCGGCGATGTTCATCGGCGGTGGCGTGGCGCTCCTCGCGGGGCTGGCCGCGGGATGGCCGGCGCTGCGGCGACGGGGGCTGTTCCTCGGCCTCACGACGCTGGCGCTGGGGTTGCTCGTCTACCAGGCCGTGCTCCAGAACAACTCGCTCATCGGCGGGTTGGCGAGCATCGACCGGCCGTCCCTCTTCGGCTGGACGCTCGACACCCCGCGCGCCTTCTACTACTACGAGCTGGTGTGGGTGGGGCTCCTGCTGTGGTTCACCCGCAACCTGCGAGCCGGGCGGCTCGGCCGGGCACTCGGCGCCATGCGTGACTCGGAAGAGGGCGCCCGGTCGGTGGGCATCGACCTGCGCAACTACAAGCTGTTCATCTTCGCCGCCAGTGCCTTCATCGCCGGGATCGGCGGCTCGCTGCTCACCCAGCAGGCCGAGGCGTTCGCGCCGATGACCCAGTTCTTCCCCCTCGAGAGCCTGTTCTGGTTCGCGGTCGTCGTGGTGGCCGGGGTCAGCTCGATTTTCGGCGCGGTGCTGGGGGCGTTCATCTGGGTGATGCTCGACGTGGTCCTCGGCACCGAAGGCGTCTCGCAGTTCACCATCGGCATCGGGGCGCTGCTCCTCGGCCGGCTGCCCGGCGGGAACCTCATCGGCGTCCTCCGCTGGGCCGGTGACCGTATGACCGCGAGCGGCCGGCGGGCGCTCGCCGAGGCCCGCGACGAGCAAAAGCACCCGGAGGTCGAGATCGACCCGAACGCGCAGTGGGAGCCGAGCGACTTCGCCGACCAGGTCCTCGCCGAGACCGGTGGCAACCGAGAGCGGGCCCGAGAGCGGGCCCGAACCGGAAGCGGAGGCAAGCGATGAGCACGCTCGACGTCGAGGGGATCACCAAGACCTTCGGTGGTCTCACGGCGGTCAACGACGTGTCGCTCGTGGTGGCACCAGGTCGGATCACCTCCCTCATCGGACCCAACGGCGCCGGCAAGACCACCTTCTTCAACTGCATCACGGGTGTGCTCGAACCGGATGCCGGTGCGGTGACGCTCGACGGCGACGACCTCGCCGCCCTGACCCCGGACGGGCGCGCCCGGCGGGGGATCGGTCGCACGTTCCAACGCCTCGAGGTGTTCACCGGTCTGACGGTGTTCGAGAACCTCCAGGTGGCGGCCGAAGCCACGCGGCCGGGAGCGACGTTCCTCGGCGCCTTCCGCTTCCGTCACCCCGACGAGCCCGCCGTCGTCGAGAGGGTCGAGTCGGTGATCGAGCGACTGGGGCTCGGGGACGTCGCCCGTCAGGTGGCCGGCGACCTCCCGACGGGAGCCCTGCGGCTGGTGGAGTTGGGTCGGGCACTGTGCACCGATCCCACGGTCCTGCTCCTCGACGAGCTGGCCAGCGGCCTGGACGAGCACGAGACCGAGGAGCTGGGTGGGATCCTCCAGGGCATCGCCGACGACGGCCTGGCGGTCCTCCTCATCGAGCACGACATCGAACTCGTGCTGGCCATCTCGAAGGAGATCTACGTCCTCGACTTCGGCAGCATCATCGCCCACGGCTCGCCCGACGAGATCGCCCGGAACTCCCGGGTCCGCACCGCCTACATCGGAGCCGAGGGCGACGCGTCCGGCGCCTCGACGCGACGGAAGGGGGGACGCCGTGCCGGCGCTGTTGGAGGCTGACCGCATCACCACCGGCTACGGACGCGTCGAGGTCCTCCACGGACTCGATCTGCGGGTGCCGGAGGGCGGCGTCGTCGCCGTCCTCGGCCCCAATGGAGTGGGCAAGACCACCCTTCTGCGAACGATCTCGGGCACCCTCCCGGTGTGGGACGGGGAGATCCGCCTCGACGGGCGACGCCTGAGCGGACGCAGCGCCTACGAGATCGCCCGGGCGGGCGTCACGCTGATTCCCGAAGGTCGGGGCATCTTCCCCGGCTTGGAAGTCGGAGAGAACCTGGCCGTCGCCTCCCGAGCGGCCCGATCAGCGGATGGGGAGCAGCGCGAGCGTCGGCTCGCTCAGGTCTTCGAGGTGTTCCCCCGGCTCGAGGAGCGCTACCACCAATTGGCTGGGACCCTGTCGGGGGGGGAGCAGCAGATGCTGGCGCTCTCGCGGGCGTTCCTCGCCGAACCCCGGGTACTCCTGCTCGACGAGATCTCGATGGGGTTGGCGCCGATCATCGTCGAAGAGCTGTTCGAGAACGTCGCCCGCCTCAAGGAGGAGGGTCAGACGATCGTGCTGGTGGAGCAGTACCTCACCCACGCCCTGCGCCTGGCCGACCTCTGCTACGTGTTGTCGAAGGGGCGCGTGGTGTTCTGTGGCGAACCCGACGAGCTGGCGGAGAGCGAGGTGCTCTCGGGCGCCTACATGGGCTCCTGACGACGACTCGTCACCCGGGCGGCGTCCAGCTGTACCAGTCTCCCGCCCCGCAGGAGAACGTCTCCGCCGTCTGTTGCCTGAACGTCCTCTGGTCCTCGTTCCACTTCCCGACGGTGAAGCACCGCACGTCGGTCCCGGAGAAATCGGTGGCGGCGGGATCCCAGCTCAAACGGTCGGGGGCGATCAGACCCCCGAGGTTGTCGGCCGAATCGTGGGCGTCGAGCCACTGCAGCAGTCCCTCCCGGGTGGGGTTCGCTCCCAACGACTCGACGCCTTCGGTGAACAGCTTGGCGGCGGTCCAGCCGTCGATGAGCCACTGGTGCATCGTGCGGTCGGGGTTGAAGCGGTCGCGGGCCTCGTAGATCGGAGCGACCTCGGGGTGGTCTCGCTCGCCGTAGACGACGGTGAATGCGGTGGCGTACACGTTCGTCCGGCAGGGATGGCTGAAGTCCTCGAGGAGCTGGCCCATGCCCTGCACCGTGCCGACGGCGGCCGTGACCTCGTAGTCGAACTTGTCCATCGACTGGCACAGCTTCTGGAAGCCGGCGATGTCGATGGCGTGCCACAGGGCCTCCGCCCCGGCCGAACGCATGTTCACTGCCTCGGAGTCCCACGACGGGTTGGCCGGGTCGCGTCCCGCACCGCCGTTGGGCGTGTAGACGACCTCGATCCCCTCGCGCTCGAGCCCCTCGGCGATGAATTCGCCAGCGGCCCGCGAGATGGGGATGGAGTAGAAGATCACCGCCGCCTTCTCGATACCGAGGTTCTCCTTGAACCATCGGTACGAACGGCTCTGGTTGTAGATCTTGCCGTCGAGGCCGACGTCCTCCCCGTTACGCGGGTAGCCATCGGCGCCGTACAGCGTGTAGAGCGTCGGGTACTGGTAATAGTCCTGGCCGATCGGGATCCCGCCCACGTCCGGGACGCCGTTCTCGCTCACGATCTCGGCACCCGCGTATCCGTTCGACGAATTCCCGACGAGGGCGAAGACCTCCTGCTGCTCGATGAGGTTGCGGGCGCACTCCTTGTTGCGCTCGGGGTTCTCCTGATCGTCGCAGGAGACGAACTGCACCTGGCGACCGCACACGCCGCCGTCGGCGTTGAGCTGCTGGAAGAAGAGCCGGGCGCCCTCACGCATCGGGGTGAAGGGCTCGGGGCCGAGCGGGCCCTGCTCCGAAGTGATGTTCCCGACGAGGATCGAGTTGGGCGTCACCCCGGTGTCGGAGGCGGTGTTGGTGCCGCCGCACGAGCTGGGTACGGCCGGACCGCCGCCGGCGCCACCGTCGCCGCCGGTGCCACCACCGCCGCCGACCGTGCCTCCGCCGGTCACACCGCCCGTCGTGCCTCCGCCGACGGTTTGGGTGCTGCCGGCGCTCCCCTGGGTGCCGGGGATGAACGTGTCGCCGACCTGCTCGCCGCCGGAGCCGCCGCCGACCGCCTCGATGCCCTGACCACGGGCGGCAGCGACGAAGTCGTCGTCCTGGAGCCGGGTGCCGCAGGCGGCGGCGGTCGTGATCAACAACAGGCTGAGGACGAGCCACGTGCGACGCATGTTCAACAAAGCCCCCCAGTGGCGACGGTGCTCTCGATGCGTGATGCGTGCGCCCGCCCGACTGTACGCCGCAACCTTGTGCAGGTGTATTCGCCAACCGGGACGAACGCTCCTGCCGCAGCCTACGCCCAACCTGACACTCGTGTCAGGTGCGGACCGCTCGGACGCGCACCGTGGGAGACCGAAGCGCCTTCGGGTCCTGCCCGAACGCAGCCCGCGCTCCCCGTGGCAATTCCGAGAAATATGACCGCGACGTCAGGTCATCTGACACGTAATCAGAAGTGAAGGACAGGTGGGCGCCGGGCGGAGTTGGCTCGGGCGCCAGAGCCAACTGAACCAAGGGGAGACATCACCATGAAGAAGCTTCTTGCCCTGCTGGCGGGACTGGCGATCATCGCCGTCGCCCAGCCGGCCGACGCCAGCCACAGCCTCGACAACGTGGCCGCGCAGGTCAACGGAGGCGTCGAGCTCGACGTCGACGGGGACGGCGACCCCAACGCTTCGACCGACCCCGACGAGGTCTGTACGATCTCGACCGGCGAGACGGGCGACGCCGCCCTGTTCACCGACGTGGTCATCAGCGGCCTGTTCGTCGCCGGCGACACCGGCCTGGCCGGACACCTCGGCGAGGTGGAGGTCGACACGGTCAACGTCTGCGTGGTCGACGACGCCAAGACCCCCGCCGTTGATCCCATCCCCGGGATCCCGTATCTGGCCCACGGTGAGCTCGAGCCCGCCGGCTTCCGCACCAACGCCGGCAGCACCGGCATCAACCCGCTGAACGGCAGTGAGGTCTGCCTCACCGGCACCCTCCTCGGCGGGGAATTCGAAAGCACGGGCGCCGCGTTCTCCCGGGCCATCATCCAAGCCACCTACACCGTTCACGAATGCGGCAACGTGACGAACGAGTTCGCCTCGTCGGCGGCCAGCGTCGACCTCGAGGCCGACGTGGCCGTGGTCCCCGCCGGCGAAGTGACCCAGGGTCAGCTGCCCTCGCTCGTGTCAGCCCAGATCCACAGCGTCCACCACGGTCTCCTGTAGGCCGAACGGTCACCGACGGCCTCCCACGCCGACCGGTGACCGACAGCACGACCGTCCTGTGGGGCGAGGCTCCCCAGGCCCGCCCCACAGGACAAGCCAGCACCAGTGAGCAACAGGACCATCCGTGCACCATCGTCGGACCACCGCACGCTTGACGATCCGAGCTCCCCGGTCGGGGAGACGGGTCGGGTCGCGCATCCTGGCGGGTGGAGTGCTGCTGGCTCTCGCCCTTCCGCTCGTCCCGACGCCCCCAGCACGGGCGGATGTGGACACACCGACCAGCATCGAGGAGCTGGGCGTCATGCCCCACGCCGTCGAGCTGAGCAACCAACCGTCTCCCCTGATCGTCGACGAGCGCCGCAGCCTCGGCTTCGCCATCGGCAAGGAAGTCGATCCCGGGACGAACGGCACTCGGGAGAAGCGCCTCGTCATCCACGACCTCTCCGAGATGAGCGACAACGTCGTGGCTCGCTTCCCCCAGGAAGAAGAGCCGGCAAACCCACTCGCCTTCGAGGGCGACGACGTGTTCCGGTTCGCCATCGACGAGGAGGGCGGCCGGCTCATCGCCCCCGGATCGATCGGGCTGAACACCCAACCCTGCGACCCCGCCGAGGGCACCGACGTCACCACCTACGACTACGAGCCGACCTCGTCGGGTTGGGCGATCTCCGAGCAGGTGGTGAAGATGCCGTGTGCCGGGACCCAGCGCTTCCTCGCGGTCTCCGCCACCGTGTACGAGGCCGGCCAGGGCGATGACAAGGTCCGCAAGCTCCTGGTCGCCGGCTCCTACGCCACCGAAGGATGGCGGTTCGGGGGTCTGGCGCTGCTCGGATTCGGAAACAACCTCGGCCAACCTCTGGTGGTGCGGCAACTCGACCTCGACGCGTTGTACGCATCGGTCGATGAGGTCGATCCGGATGCCCTCGACTGGGAAATCGACCTCCGCTACGTGGGCTGCGGCCGATGGGAGGGACGCACCGTGCTCCTCGAGCGCATCGGCCCCGACCTCATCTCGTACTGCTGGGACATCCAGCCGCTCGTCCGCAGTCTGGGGGCGCAGGGCTACGTCGTGCGTATCCCCCTGGGCGACGACCACTTGCCGGCAACCAGGAAGGGTGCTCCGGTCGTGCCCAACCCGTACACCAGTGGCGCGTCGGTTCCGGAGCCGTCGGGAGCGCCCGACCCGAACGACGCCCCCGGCGTCGACCTCGGCCTGATCGCCACCGCGTGTTTCGATGCCGGCGGCGGGCTCCCGACGGCGCCCGGGTTCGATCATGTGGCCTGTGCAGAAGCCGCCGCAGGTGAGGCCGAACGCCAGGGGCAGGAGAATGTAGCGTGGGTCTTCGAGGAACTGGCGGAAGTGGTACCCGGGCTCCCCGAACCTCCCGATCCCGACGATCCGCCCGAGCCTCCGGATCCCGACGATCCTCCCGCCGTCCCCAGCGTCGACCCCGAAAACCCCGCGGGCTCGAAGTTCATCGCCAATCCCGAGGTCCGACGCACCCCCACCCTCCCCGGCGAGGTCTTTCCGTTCGCCGACCCGGCCTCCGGTCGCATCCTGCTCCTCACGGCGAACGACGTGAACGGCAACGCCGTATGGGTGTTCGATCCGGTCGCGGAGCGATTCGTCGGGCTGGTCACCGGTGGGTTCGTCGGCCAGGCGATCGACAAGAGCGCCGGAGCCTTCGACCGGGTGCGCGGCCGCGCCTACGTGTTCACCTCGGAGGGCATCCTCTCGGCGTCGGCACGCCAGACCCCACTCCCCGGCGGGCGGGTCGACGCCGTGGCCGACGGCGATGACGAGGTGACGCAGTGGCGGCTCATGGCGGTGGCGCCCGAACTCCGGCGCCTCTACATCACCTTGCAGAAGCGTCCTGGCAAGGAGGGATACCTCGTCATGCAGGACGACGTCCCCGACCCCCCGGTGCCGTCGCAGGCCGACCCTGACGCCATCACCACGCAGGTCGACGAAGAGCCCGGGAAGACGGATGTCGACCGGTCGGGTGCCGCCATCGCCTCGGGTGCCCACGTGGTGGTCGCAGGAGGCATCCCCCGCACGATCAACCAACTCGACCCTTTCTGCACCGCACCCAACTCGCTCCTCTCGGACGCGGCGTTCGAACGCGAGGCCTTTGACGGTCAGTGCCTCGCCGACCAGGTGGTCACCCGAGGCAGCCGGGAATTCATGCTCGCCCACTCGACCGGCGAGACCGGGACGGCCACCGGCGCCGTGGCCGAGGCCTCGGGGCTCTTCTTCCCGCTCACCGAGCGGCCGACCGACAGCGACATCAAGAACCTCGGCAAGTGCGGCCAGACCACCGCCCAGGGCTTCTCCGAACAGTTCGAGTACTCGCAGCTCTGCAATCCCCTCCAAGACGGCCTCACCAATGTCCTCGGCGACGACCTCAGGAACGGCACCCGCGGCGGGACCGACGGCGAGGAGGGGAAGGGTTTCCCCGTGCCGTCGGCGGAGTGCAGCGACTTCGGCGGGGGCGGCACGTCCGATCAGGCGCCAGGCGGAGTGAAGTCAGCGCTGGTGTGGGCGGTCACCGATTGTGACAGCAGCAATGTGACCGTCGCCGGTGACGCAGCATCCACCGGACTCGCCCTCCCGACCGTGGCCGATCCGGTGGTATCCGTTGCGCGGTTCTCCAGCGACGTCGACGTATTTCCCGGCGAGGCGGGCCAGGTGACCAAGGCCACGGCGACGGCAGCCGGAGTCGCGGTCGGGCCCCTCTCGGTTGCCGAGATCCGGACGACCGCAACCGTGACGACGCGAGGCCGGACCGGTACCGCCGCAGCCGAATTCTCGCGGCAGTGGTGCGGGGTCGTCGTCGACGGCGCCGATCTCGGCGACAAGTGCCGAGACCCGAGAACCGACCCGGAACTGAGCGAAGCGATCGACACCCTCAACCAGTCGTTCGGAAGGTTCCGCATCACCGTTCCGGAGGCACAGATGCAGGCCACCCCGGGCGGCGCCCAGGCGGTGGTGACCAAGGACCCGGGCGTGCGAGCCGCCGACCAAGCAGTCAACGGCGACGACTCACTCACCGTGCCGGGCATACAGGTGGCCGTCTTCAACGACGGCGAGGAGGGACGCAACCGCTATGTCGCCCAATTCGCCGGCATCCACGTCGAGTCGCGATACGGGATCGTGCTGCTCCCCGACTTCGACGTGCCCGACTTCCCCGAGGTCCAACTCCCGGCGAGCGTCGGCGACTTCTTCGTGCCCCCGACCGTGGCGGGCACCCAAGCCCGCACCATCGAGGACCCGGTGCGGATCATCACCATCGGGAACGAACCTCCCGACAACCCGATGGCGCAGTTTTTCAACGCGCCGGCGCAGGCGCTCCAGCAGTTCCTGAGCTGGCTGATCAACAACCCGCTCGAGGCGGCGCTGCTGTTCATGCTCCTCTCACTCCTCGCGTCGCCGATCTACCTGACCCTCCGAGCCCGGGCCGCCGCCCGCGCCCTCGAACTCTCCGAAATGTGAAGGAACGACCCACCATGCACGCCGTCCTGAGATCCGAACGAGGCGAGGCTACGCCCGGCGCGTGGCTGGCGGTGATCTTCGTCGCCGCCATCACGCTGCTCTCGGTGTTCACCGTCTCCGACCCCAATCAGCAGCAGGTGGTGGCATCGGGTCCGGCAGTTGGACCCGGCGACCCCGGCAGCGACGTCACGATCGAGGACGACTCCGATCAGGGCCCCCAGACCCGGGTGGTCGGCGGCGGCACCCGCCAGGTGGGCGGCTCCGAGGGCTCGACGAGTGGCGGCTCGCAGGGCGGAACCACCCAGGGGGGCGGCACCGCTGCCGGCCAGAACGCCGACTGCAGCAAGGGGCAGAACGCGGGCTCGTCCGATATCGGCGTGTCGGCCAAGGAGATCAAGCTCGGCGCCACCGTGGTGAAGAGCGGCATCGCCAAGTCGTTCCTCGCCGACGCCCAGTTCGGCATCGAGGCGGTGCGCCGCAAGGTCAACAGCCAGGGTGGCATCTGCGGCCGGCTCCTCACTGTCGACTACCAGGACGACGGCTGGGACCCGGCCGCCGGCCAGCAGATCATCCAGAAGTGGATCGGCGGGGGCGACCACTTCGGTCTCGTGGTCAACCCGTCGTCGGAGGGCCTCCGCGGCGCCATCAACAGCGGTCTGATCCGCGAAAACGGCTTCCCGGTGATCGGCGCCGACGGCCAGCTCATCGGTCAGTACAAGGACCCGTGGGTGTGGCCCATCGCCACCTCGACCCACTCGGTCATGCACATCATGGCGAAGAACGCCTCCGACCGGGGCGCCAAATCGTTCGGCATCGTGTGGGAGTCGAACTTCCGGTTCGGGGTCGAGGGTGCCAACGCGTTCAAGGCCAACGTGAAGCGCTACTGCGGCGACAACTGCCTGGTGGCCGAGGCCAAGATCCAGGCCAACTCATCGTACGAGACCGCGGCCAACGACTTCGTCGGCAAGTGCAAGGGCGAAGAGAACGTCGACGACAATGGGGATGGTGAGGTTGACGAGGAGTTCGATGGTTGCGAGTTCGTGGCCGTGCTCCTCGAGCCCGCCACCGCCGCCCAGTGGGTCAACGCCAACGGCCTCGGCACCGGCGCCGACGGCCGGCCGGAGGTCGGCATCGGCGCCCCACAGCCGCTGTTCGTGAACGACTTCGTGCGCGACAACTGCGGCCTCCCCTGCGCCGAGATGGAGGTGTGGACGTCGTTCAACCCGCCCATCGCCCCCTTCGACACCGACGACGCCGTCGCCGAGTACGTCAACGACCTGCGGGCGGTGTCGTCGTCGGCCGATGCGAGCAACCCCCACGTGCAGGGCGCCTACGTCGGCGCTCGGCTGCTCGTCGAAGCCCTCGAGGCGGTCGGTCCGGCGCCGACCCACGAGAACGTGCAGCAGGCGCTCGACCAGATGACCTTCGACTCGAAGCTGTCGAAGCCGCTGAAGTTCACACCCGACAACCACTTCGCCGCCGTCAGCGCCCAGGCGTTCGAGGCCGTCTACAACATCCAGGGCTCCAATGCCTCGTTCTCCAACTGGCGCTACACCGACAGCGGGTTCATCGACGACGTCGACGTCGCCAAGGACCAGTTGAGTGAGTAGCCGTGTCTGACTTCCTCTCCGACATCGTCGTCAACGTCGTGCTCACGACACCGCTGATCGGCGCGTACACGATGTTCGCCATCGGCATCGTGTTCATCTACCAGGCGTCGAAGGTGCTGAACCTCGCCCACGGGGCGATGGCGATGTTCCCCGCCTACATCGCCTTCAGCCTCGCCGGGCCCCTCGGCGTGGTGGGCGCCACCATCGGCGCCCTGCTCGTGGGTGCCGCCCTCGGCGTGGTGGTGGAGCGGACGGTGGTGAAGCGACTCCGGGAGGGCTCGGCGACCGCCCAGACGGTCGGGACCGCCGCCGTGCTCGGCCTGCTCATCGCACTGGTGGTGCGGATCTGGGGCACGTCGCCGCTCAATGCCCCCAGCCTGTTCCCCGACACCCGCTTCACGGTGGGGAACTCGGCCCTGGAACTGAACGACGTCGTGCTCTTCGTCGCCGCCCTCGGTCTCTCCGCCCTGTTCCTCGCGCTGCTCAAGTACACCCGGCTGGGCCTGGCCATGCGCTGCGCGGCCGACAACCGCAACGCCGCCTGGCTCATGGGGATCGATCCCGAGCGCACCACGATGATGGCCTGGATGTTCGCCGGCCTCCTCGCGGCCCTCGGCGGGGTACTCCTGGCGGCGTCGACCATCCTCCACCCGTTCACGCTGTCGCTCCAGGTACTGCCCGCGTTCGTCGCCGCCCTCATCGGCGGGCTGGTGAGCGTCCCCGGTGCCGTCGTGGGATCGGTGGTGGTGGGCCTCACGCTCGGCATCGTCCCCACCCTCGGCGGCATCGGCGAGCAGGTCGGCGCACCCCAGGTGGCGTTGGGCCTCCTCGCCTTCGTCGTGATGAGCCTTCGCGGCGCCCGGTTCTCGGTCGCGCAGTCCAGCTCGACGGCGTTGTGACGAGCGGCTGATGTTCTCGGGACGCCCCATCCGCTGGTACCACGTCGTCGGGATTTGGCTCATCGCCTACTTCCCCTGGCTCCCGGGCTGGCCCCTCAACGAGGTCCTGCCGAGCATCCCGTTCGCGTGGGTGGTCGACGCCAACCTCGCCGGCCGCTACGCGCTCATCGCCTTCTCGCTGGTGATCCTCACCGGATGGGTGGGCCAGATCAGCCTCGGCCACGCCGCCTTCGTGGGCATCGGCGCCTTCACCACCGGGCTGTTGTCGCAGAACTGGAACATCCCGTTCCCGGTGAGCCTCCCGATCGTGGCAATCATCGCCGCAGGGGCGGCGTCGATCCTCGGGGTGGTGGCGCTACGGGTCCGGGGCCTCTATCTCGCCGTGGCGACGCTGATCTTCGCCTGGGTGGCCGACGCCTACCTGTTCAGCGCGTCGTGGTTCGTCGGCGAGGGCAGCGCCCGCTCGCTCGCCAACCGGACCATCGGGCACCCCGAGGGTCTGACCCGCTTCGACCTCTCCAACCCGCGCGTGCTCTACCTGGTGATGGTGGCGGCGGTGATCGCGGCGTGGCTGCTGGCCCGCAACCTCAAGCACTCGAAGACCGGTCGGGCGTTCTTCGCCATCCGGGGCTCCGAGATGGCGGCGGTGTCGCTCGGCATCGACGTCATGAAGTACAAGCTGCTCGCCTTCGCCCTCTCCGGCGCGCTCGCGGGCATCGCCGGCAACCTGATGATGGTGGAACTGCGGGCGGTGAGCCCGGTGCTGTTCCAGTTCAACGTGTCGCTGTTCTTCCTCGGCGTCGCCGTGGTCGGCGGCATCACCAGCCTCGGAGGAGCGGTGGCGGCCGGGGTGCTGTTCGCCGCGCTGACCGAGGTGTTCTTCCGGGTGTCGTTCCTCGACGGCTGGCTCGACATCGTCACCATCGGACTCCTCCTGGCCGTGCTCCTCGGGTACCCGGGTGGCCTCGGCGCGCTCGGCCCGGCGATCCGCGACCGGGTGCGCCGGCCCGCGCTCGACTTCCTCACCCGCGTCCGGGGACACCTCGCCGACGGCTTCGCCATCGCCAAGGGCCGCCGGAGCGACGGCAAGGACGATGCCGAGGCTCCCGCCGAGAAGCCGCGCACCGAGCCGACACCCGGTCGACTCCGGCGGCTGCTGCCGTTCCGGCGCGGCCCCGTGGCCCGCCGATCCATCGATCTCGCCCTGGTGCGCGACCGGCTCGCCATGCCCACGGTCGAGGAGATCGAGGTCGTCGAGGCCATGCAGGCCTCGCCCGACTGGCGCACGGCCGACGTCTCCGACTTCTCGCTCCCCAAACAGCGCGGACGGCGAAGCCGGATCCTCGACGCCGAGCACGTCACGGTCCGGTTCGGCGGCCTCACCGCCGTCGACGACGTGTCGCTCGACGTGCGCGAACAGGAGATCGTGGGGCTCATCGGCCCCAACGGAGCCGGCAAGACCACCACCTTCAACGCCATCGCCGGCCTCAACGAGCCCTCCGAAGGGACCATTCACCTCTTCGGCGAAGACGTCACCCGGTTCCCCGTGCACGTCCGCGCCCAGATGGGGATGGGCCGCACGTTCCAGCTCATCCAGTTGTTCTCGCAGCTCAGCGTGTTCGACAACCTGCTCGTGGCCACCCACGTGGCGAACTCCACCGGCGTGTTCCGTCACCTGGTGCTGAGCGACCAGGCCATCCGCGCCGAGAAAGAGTCCCGCGACCGGGTCCGCATGGTTGTGGACCTGCTCGGGCTCGAGGACGTCGTCGACCGGCCGGCGGCGGGCCTGCCCTTCGGAGTCCTCCGCCAAGTGGAGATCGCCCGGGCGCTGGTCACCGAGTCGCCCCTGCTCATGCTCGACGAGCCGGCGTCGGGGCTCGACAACAACGAGACCGACGAGCTGATGCAGCTGCTCTACTACCTGCGCTCGGAGCTGGCCGTCTCGATCCTGCTGATCGAGCACGACGTCCGCATGGTCACCGCGGTCACCGACTACATGTACGTCCTCAACCGCGGACGGATCCTCGCCGAGGGCGAGCCCGCAGACGTGCAGCGCAACCCCGAGGTCATCGCGGCCTACCTCGGCGAGGCCGAGCCGGAAACCGCCGAGGCGCCGGCGTGAGCCCCCGGAAGCCACCGCTCCTCGACGTTGACGGCATCGACGTCTTCTACGGGCCCATTCAGGCCCTTCGGGGCGTCACCCTGACCCTCGGTGAAGGCGAGCGGGTGGCGCTGGTCGGCGCCAACGGAGCGGGGAAGTCGACGACGCTGCGGGCCATTTCCGGATTGGTGCAACCCAAGGAGGGGGAGGTCCGCCTCGCCGGCGAGCCGATGAGCCGGATGACCCCGGCGCAGATCGTCGACGAGGGCATCGCTCAGCTCCCCGAAGGCCGCGAGCTGTTCTCGGGTCTCTCGGTCGAGGACAACCTGCGGGCGGGCTTCTGGACCCGGCAACGCTCGCACCTGTCCTACAAGGACCAGCGCGAGAAGGTGATGGACCACTTCCCCATCCTGCGCGAGCGAGCCAAGCAGGAGGCGGGGACGCTCTCGGGGGGCGAGCAGCAGATGCTCGGGGTGGCCCGGGCGCTGATGTCCGACCCCCAGGTCCTGGTCATCGACGAGCTGTCGATGGGCCTGGCGCCGCAGATCGTCTCGCAGCTCTTCGAGATCCTCAACGAGGTCAACGAGACCGGCACGTCCGTCCTCATCGTGGAGCAGTTCGTGCACATGGCACTGGCCAACACCGACCGTGCCTACGTGCTCGCCAAGGGCGAGGTCGTCCTCGAAGGGAAGTCGGCCGACATCCTCGCCGACCCACAACTCATCGCCAGCTACCTCGGCGAAGCCGCCGACGCCGGCGAGCGGAAGAAACCCCGGAAGCGCACCACCAAGCGCTGAGCGACGGTCAGACGGTACTCACGAGCACGGGTGACCGGAGGGCGGCACCGACCTGACGCCCGGTCACCCCCGTGGCATCCCCAGGATCCGCTCGGCGATGATCGTTTTCCGGACCTCTCTGGTGTCGCCGGCGACGGTCACTGCCGAGGTGAAATTGCCGTTGATCATGGCCTGCGTGGGCCTCTACAGTAAACGCTGCGTTTACTACAAGGTCTCAGGAGCTTCATGGGCAACGCAGAGATCGTCCCCCACCGAGCAGGGCGCTACGTGACCCAATCGACGGGTTATCGGGCCTTTGTCCCCGCACGGATGCCGCCTGACCCGCCAGTTGCGCTCGATGGTGACCTTCAGTCACTCCTCTCCCAGGCTGACCATGCGCTCGGGCGTCTCGATGGTGCCGTACTCACACTGCCCAACCGCGATCTGTTCGTCCTGATGTACGTGCGCAAGGAGGCGGTGCTCTCCAGCCAGATCGAGGGAACGCAGAGTTCGCTCCAAGACGTGCTTGCCGCTGAGGCTGCCGTACTCGATCCCGAACGCCCTGCCGACGTCGGCGAGGTGATCAACTACGTGCGGGCGATGAACCGAGGCCTCGCTCGGCTTGCGGATCTCCCCGTTTCCATGCGCCTGATTCGCGAAATCCACGCTGTTCTCATGGACGGCGTCCGCGGGGGCCGCCTGACACCCGGCGAGCTGCGGACGAGTCAGAACTGGATCGGCCCCGGTGGATCGACCCTCTCGGATGCGGTCTTCGTCCCGCCGCCACCCGAGGCGGTTCCGGAGGCGCTCTCGGACCTCGAGCGGTTTCTTCATCGGGATGATGGCGTCCCCGCACTCGTGAAGGTCGGCCTTGCTCACGCGCAGTTTGAGACCATCCACCCGTTCCTCGACGGGAACGGACGGATCGGTCGGCTCCTCATCACGTTTCTGCTCACCGAGCGAGGACTCTTGAACGCACCGGTTCTCTACCTGTCCCACTACCTCAAGCGTCATCGTCAGGAGTACTACGACCACCTCCAGGCTGTGAGGAATGTGGGCGACTGGGAAGGATGGCTGGTGTTCTTTCTGCAGGGTGTCGACGAGGTAGCTGCAGACGCCGCCCGGACGGCCCAGGAGATCTTGACCTTTCGTGAGGAAGCTCGTGGGGCGATCACCGAACATCTCGGCCGCGCCGCGGGCAACGGATTACGGATCCTCGACTCGCTGTTCGACCGGCCCATCGTCAGCGTCGCAGACGTGAGGGACTGGCTCGACATCACCCACGCCGGCGCCAACAATCTCGTCCACAGACTCGAGGACTTGGGATTGCTGCGAGAATTCACCGGCTATGCCCGCAACCGCCGTTACCGATTCGAGCCATATCTGAGGTTGTTCGAGGACCGGGATGACCACAACTGAGCCGACGCGCGCTCACCCCCGCGGCATCCCCAGGATCCGCTCGGCGATGATCGTCTTCTGGATCTCGCTGGTTCCACCGGCGATCGGGGCGGCCTTCGACCACAGCCACTGACGCTGCCACTTGCCGTCGTCGGGCACCTGATCGGCTCCCTTCCAGAGGGGGGCGGCATCGCCGGTGATGGCGAGGCCGGCGTCGGAGAGGTGCTGGGTCATGTCGGTCCACGCGAGCTTGATCCAACTCGACTCGGGCCCCGGCTCCTCGCCGCGGGCGAGTCGCGAGAGGGTGCGCCAGTTGTGGAGACGGAGCACCCGCAGGTCGACGTACGCCTGGGCCAGATCATCCGCGACCTCGACGTCGTCGAGGAGACCCCGTTCGGCGGCGAGCGCATACAGCTCGTCAAGGTAGACCTCGTGGACCACCTGCTCCTTGAACGGGAAGTTGGTGCCTCGCTCGTGGGCGAGGGTGGTGTTGGCGACGGCCCAGCCGTCGTTCTCAGCGCCGACGAGTTGATCGTCGGACACGAAGACCTCCTCGAGGAACACCTCGTTGAACTCGGCCTCGCCGGTGATCTGCACCAGGGGCCGGATCTCGATGCCGTCGGCCTCCATGTCGACGACGAAGTACGAGATGCCCCGGTGTTTCGCCTCCGGGTCGGTACGGGCGAGGCAGATCGCCCACCGGGCGAAGTGCGCGTACGAGGTCCACACCTTCTGTCCGGTGAGCACCCAGCCGCCGTCGACGCGGTCGGCCCGGGTCTTCAGCGAGGCGAGGTCGGAGCCGGCGTCGGGCTCGGAGAAGAGCTGGCACCAGATCTCGCCGGCGTCGAGGATGCTCGGGAGCCACCGGGACTTCTGCTCGTCGGAGCCGCGAGCGAGGAGCGTCGGACCCGCGAGGTTGAGCCCCACCCGGTTCACCGGCTGTGGGGCCCGGGCGCGGGCGTACTCCATGTTGAAGATCGCCACTTGGACCGGCGACGCGCCCCGTCCCCCGTACTCCTCGGGCCAGTGGATCCCGATCCAACGGTCGCGCGCGAGCTTGGCCTGCCACGCTCGGCCCCACTCGACCTCCTCCTCCACCGATTCGAAGGGCGGCGGGGGTTCGAGGTGCTCGTCGAGCCACGCCCGCACCTCGGCGGCGAACGCCTCCTCCTCGGCGCTGAAGCTGAGATCCACACACGCTCCCTTCGGAAGGGTGTGTGAGCATTTGGTGGGGTGATCACCCCACCAAATGCTCACACACCCGGGGTGTCACAGGTCCCAGAACTGGAGGCGGCCGGCGCGGTCGAAGCGGGCGCGGAGGTCGGCCT
>CAZTOV010000018.1:0-32085 GCA_964615175.1 uncultured Burkholderiales bacterium | reverse complement strand
GCGCCGTGCAGGACGACGACGCCGCCACCTGGATCATGGGCTTCCTCGGCAACCGGTGCCTCACCATCGCCGGCGGCACCAGCGAGATCCAACGCAACGTCATCGCCGAGCGACTGTTGGGCCTGCCGAAGGATCCGTAGAGCGCCCGTCCGGCACCAGACCCTGTGTGTGCATGGCGTCGCGGTGGAGCGCGACGCCATGCACACACAGGGTCTGGGTCATGGACCGAAGCTCTGGGTCAGACCGGTGTACGCCAGGGCCGAGAGCGGGCCCTGGCGGCGGGAGCCGCCGGCGATGTAGAGGCGATCGTCGATGACGCCGGAGGCGCCGGCGTGGAACTCGACCATGGCGTCGGCCTCCTTCTCCCAGTCGGTGCCGCCCGGCTCGACCGAGTAGTGCACCTTCCGGGCCCCACCGCCGATGAGCGACGGGTCCTCACCACCCACCACGTGCACCCGGCTGTCGAGGACACCGACGGCCATGGCACTCATGCCCTCGGGGAGGGCCGACCCGGGGCGCCAGCGGTTGCGCTCCGGGTCGTAGACGTCGACCGTGGGCTGCGGGTCGTCGTCGATACGGCCACCGAGGGCCCAGATCTCGTCGCCGACCACCAGCGCCTTCAGGTGGTCTCGCGACTCACCCGGCTGGGCCGCGCCCCGCTCCCACACATCCGAAGCGGGGTCGTAGATCAACACGTCGGTGGTGTCACCGTCGCCGCCGATCACGTAGAGCTTGCCATCGAGGGCGACCATGTCGTGGCCGAGGCGACCTTCGGGGAGGGCCTCGATCTCCCGCCACTCCTCGGCGTCGGGCACGAGCACCCAGGCGTCGTCGCTGGGATCCCAGTCGAACACCGAGCCGCCCCCGCCGGCGAGGTAGACGGCGTCCTCGACGGCCGCGGCCGCCGCGTGGTGGCGGGCGGCCGGGAGGTCGGGGACGTCGATCCACTCGTCCTGGCGTGCCGAGTAGGCGTCGACGGCGTCGGTCGTGCCCCACACGCCCCGGAAGCCGCCCGCCATCAGAAGTCGTCCGCCCACCACGGTCCCGGCGACCTCGCCCCGGGCGACGGGCGAATCGGCGTGGCGCTCCCAGCCCGGGCTGTCGCTCGGCTCGGGATTGGTGACCAGCAGTCCGACGACGACGATCGCCCAGAAGGCCACCAACACGCCCAGGCCGATACCGAGCCACTTGAGCGCCCGGAGCGCGCCGCGCTTCAGCTGCTGACGCTGAACAGATCCCACTCTTCCGGAACGCCCTTGAGGGTGTGCCGACCCTGGTCGGCGAACTCGAGCCCCGAGCCGGCGGTCAGGTCCTTCACCGTCCGGCTCGCCCAGATCTCACCGCTTCCCGCCATCGAGGCCACCCGAGCCGCAATGTGGACGCCGATCCCGCCGACGTCGTCGCCGCGACGTTCGATCTCCCCGGTGTGCACCCCGGCCCGGATCCCCAGCCCGATGGGCTCGACAGCGCTGCGCAGCGCATTGGCGCAGCGAACGCCGCTCGAGGGGCTGTCGAACACCGCCAGCATCCCGTCGCCGGTGGTCTTGACCACCCGGCCGCCGAGTTGTTCGACCTCGTGCCGCGAGGCGGCATCGTGTCGGTCGAGGACGGACCTCCACTCACCGTCACCCAGCTCGGCGGCCCGCGCGGTCGACCCGACGATGTCGGTGAAGAGGACGGTGGCGAGGATCCGCTCGCGGGGTGTCTCGACATGTCGATCGCCGAGGAACTCGACCATCGCATCGGCCACCGGCTCCATCTGCGCCCCCTGCCAGTGCATGTGGTAGTCGCCGGAGACCTCGACGAGTTCGGCGCCCGGGATACCCGCCGCGAGACTCCGACCGTGCCCCACCGGCATCGCCGGATCCTCGGTGACGTGGATCACCCTCGTGGGAGCCGACACCGTCGGGAGCAGAGGGCGGATGTCGATCTCGAAGTTCCGCCGCATGATCTCGCCGGTCATCTGAGGGGTGCATGCGGTCCGCTCGAACCGAGCCAGGATTCGATCGGCTTCCGGAGGCGCGTGGTTGACCACGACTCGGAGCACCTGACCGGACCCCCAGTCCTCCTCACACCACTCGTAGAACCGCTGGGCGATCTCGGGCACCATGCCGAACTCGTGATCCGGGGCCCAGGTCAGGCGGGCGAAGCTCCCGTAGACCACCAGGCGGCGGACCCGCTCCGGGTAGGTGGCAGCGAAGAGGGTCGCGAGCGGGCCGCCCTCCGAGATGCCGACGAGGGACGCTTGCTCGACGCCGGCGGCGTCCATGACCGCTCCGATGTCCTCCATCCGTTCCTCGAGGCTCCCGAACCCGAGGGTGCGGTCGGAGAGGCCCGTTCCCCGCTTGTCGAACACGAGGACACCGTGCCGGTCGGTGAGGCGCCGATACAGGTAACTGATCGGGGGCAGGTCGAACTGGAGGTCGAGGTGCGACACGAACCCCGGAACGAGGACCACGTCGGGCTCCTCCTTCGAGGCGAGGTACGCGACGTCGATGCCGTCCTTCGCCCTCGCGTACTGGACCTCGGGAGGTGCGCTCACGCCGTCACCGCGAACAGTTCCCACTCGTTGGGCACACCCTTGAGGGCGTGTCGACCGCGATCGACGAACTCGATCTGCGAACCGAGGGTGAGATCACGAACGGTGCGGCTGACCAGCACCTCGCCGGTACCGGCGAGACCCGCGACCCGAGCGCCGATGTGGACGCCGATCCCGCCGACGTCATCGCCGCGGCGCTCGACCTCACCGGTGTGGACACCGGCGCGGACTTCGATGCCGAGAGGTTCGACCGCGTGGGTGATCGACCGGGCGCCCTCGATCGCCTTCGACGGGCTGTCGAAGAGCGCCAGGAGACCGTCGCCGGTGGTCTTGACCACCGAGCCGCCGAGGCGCTCCACCTCGGTACGGGCCAGTTCGTCGTGACGGTCGAGGAGAGCCGCCCACGCTCGGTCGCCCATCGCCGTGGCCTTCTCGGTTGAACCGACGATGTCGGTGAACAGGACGCTGGCCAGGACTCGCTCGGACGTGCCCTGACGGTCTCGACGCAGGTACTCCACGATGGTCTCGAGGGCCGGTTGGATCGGCTCCGGCTCCAGCGGCGTGTGGAGATCCAGCGAGAGCTCCTCGAACTCGGCCCCGGAAATGCCCTGGGCGAGCGCGCGACCCTCGCCGATGGGAACGACGTGGTCGCCGGTGCAGTGCACGACGAGGCTGGGAACGGTCACCGAGCCGAGGATCGGGTCCACGTCGATCTCAAAGTTGGAACGCATGATCTCGGCGGCCATGGCGGGCGTGCACGCCGAGCGTTCGTAGGCACCGAAGGCCGCCACCAGGTCGGGGTCGTCCTCCCCGACGATCCAGCCGATCAACTGGCCGTCGCCCCAGCCGGCACGGAGGTCCTCGAACCGCCGGCGCGAGAAGCCCCGGATATCCTGCGGATCGGGGAGCCGCCGGAACGTGCCGTACAGGACGAGCGACCGGACGCGCTCCGGGTTCTGGGCGGCGAAGAACACGGCCATCGGCCCGCCCTCCGACACGCCGAGGATGTCGGCTTGCTCGATGCCCGTGGCATCGAAGACCGCGCGCAGGTCCTCCGCCCGCTCCTCGAGGCTGCCGTAGCCGATCGTGCGCTCCGAGAGCCCGGTGCCGCGCTTGTCGAACGTGACGGTGGGGCCGATCTGCGCCAGCGTCGCGGGAAAGTACATGTGGGGGCCCTGGGCCCACTGGAGGTCGAGGTGGGAGATGAACCCGGGGACGTAGACGAGCGTGGGCGTGCCCTCGCCCAGGACCGCGTACGCGATCTCGACACCGTCCGCTGCGGTCGTATACCTGACATCCGGGGCGTCCATTGCCGGAAACCCTACGCCAGCACGTCGTCGAGAAAGGCGGCGATGAGGTTGGTGGTGGAATGGGGGTTGTCGCCGGCGGCGAGGTGGCCGGCCTTCTCGACGGTTTCGAGACGGGCGTCGGGAATGAGGGCGGCGAAGTCGGAGGCATTGTCGCCCGAGAGCACGTCGGAGCGTGCTCCGCGGAGCACGAGGACCGGACACTCCAAGGCTCGGGCGTCGTCGTCCATCCCTTCGAGGATCGACTCCCAGTCGCGGGCCGGATCGCCATCGTTCTCCCGCAGCGCCCGCCCGTAGGCGTGCTTCCACACCCACCGGCCGTCGTCGCGCCGGCGGAGGTTGCGGGTGAGGCTCTCGGGCCGGGCCTCGGACCGCCACGGGAGGTACTCGCTGATCGCTTCGGCGGCCTCCTCGAGACTGGCGAAGCTCTCGTGGGCGCGCATGAAGTCGATGATCCGCTTGACGCCCTCCTCTTCGAGGCGGTGCCCGATGTCGATGAGAGCGATCGCCCGCGCCAGCTCGGGCCGGGCGGCAGCGAGGGTGATCGAGACGATCCCGCCGAGCGAGGCCCCCACCAGGGCGGGCCGGTCGAGACCGAAGTGCTCGAAGAGCGCGGGGAGGGTCTGGGCGATGGTGTGGCGGTCCATGTCGTCGGTGGGCAGCGAGTCGGAGTCGCCGTGCGCGGGCAGGTCGGGGGCGAGCACGTGGTAGCGGTCGCCCAGCGCGGCGCCGAGACCCTCGTACATGTAGGCGGTCTGGCCGCCGCCGTGGAGGCACACCACCGGCGGCAGTCCGCCGTGGCCCCACTCGAGGTAGTGGACCTGGCGCCCCTCGACGAGGGTGAAGCCGCTGCGACCGCCCCCGTCGGGGACGTCGTGACGGGGAACGGTGTGATCCTCAAACGCGGTGACCATGCAACTCCTCTCGGTACGCTGCCCCGGTGGAGCTGACGCCCGTGTCAGGTGTCTGCCACGATAACGGGCCATGGACCTCCTTCACTCCTTGACCCTCGGTGACGTCCTCCGCGAGCACCGCCGCACCTACCCGCAGCGCACGGCGACCGTGTGCGGCGACGACCGGGCCAGCTTCGTCGAGCTCGACGACCGGGTGAACCGGCTCGCCAACGCGCTCTCCGACGCCGGCGTCGGCCCCGGCGACCGCATCCTCTGGCTGGGCCAGAACTGCCACCGGCTCCTCGAGGGGCTCCTCGCGGCCGGGAAGATCGGGGCCGGGTTCTGCCCCGCCAACTGGCGCCAGACCGGCGAGGAGTTCGCCTGGGCCGTCGACGACCTCACCCCGAAGGTCGTGATCTGGCAGGAGGCCGAGATCGGCGAAGCCATCGCCGAGGCCCGCGAGCAGACGTCGCACGACGCCCGGTGGCTCCAGCACGACGCCGAAGGCGAGGGGAGTTACGAGGCCTTCCTCGCCTCCGGGTCCGACGACGATCCCGGCGTGGAGGTCGACCCGGCGTCACCGGTGCTGCTCATGTACACGGCCGCGTTCACGGGAAAGCCCAACGCAGCCCAGCTCAGCCACACCGCGCTGGTGGTGCAGGACCTGATGATGGCGATGCTCCAGGAGATCGACGCTGAGTACGTGTACCTGAACTGCGGGCCCCTCTTCCACGTCGCCACCTTCATGACCACCATGGCCACCTTCCACTTCGGCGGCACCAACGTGTTCACGCCCCGGGTCGACGCCGAAGAGCTGTGCCGCATCATCGACGCCGAGAAGTGCACCGGCGGCTTCATCATCGGCCCCACCGTCGACGAGATGATCGAGGTGAACCAGGACGGCACGTACGACCTGTCGACGCTCCGCACGTTCCCCAACAAGCCCGAGTGGAACGAGATGATCACTGTCGACACCAGCCCGTGGGCCACCAAGCCGGCCGGCTACGGCCAGACCGAGGTCATGGGCATGCTCACCTTCAACGCCGTGGGCGGCGAGGCCGAGGGAACCGCCGGGCGGGCATCGCCGGCCGTGCAGGTGCGCATCGTGGACCCCGACGGGAACGAAGTACCGCACGGCGAGACCGGCGAGATCGTCGCCCGGGGCCTCACGGTGGGGAACGGCTACTTCAACCGCGACGAGGTCAACGGGGAGCGCCTCCGCGACGGCTGGTGGCACACCAACGACCTGGGCCGCCGAGAGGCCGACGGGTCGATCAGCTTCGTCGCCCCCAAGACCCGGCTCATCAAGTCGGCCGCCGAGAACATCTACCCGGCCGAGGTCGAGCAGACCATCAACCAGCACCCGGCGGTGAAGGAGTCGGCGATCATCGGCGTGCCCGACCCCAAGTGGCACCAGAGCGTGAAGGCGATCGTGGTGCTGAACGACGGCGAGTCGGTCACCGGGGACGAGGTCATCGAGTTCGTGAAGTCGAAGATCGCCTCCTACAAGAAGCCGAAGTCGGTGGAGTTCGCCGACGAGTTGCCCAAGGACGGCTGGCTCAACGACTACGACGCCCTCGACGAGCAGTTCGGCGGGGGCAACTACCCCACCGGGTTCGGCCGCTCCGCGTGACCGAGGAGCGCGACGCCGAGGTCGAGGAACGGATCGAGGCCGGGCGGGCCCTGTCCCGAGCGTCTCAGTCGCGTTAGCGCGAACTGGTCGCGCTAACGCGACTGAGACGCTGGGCTACCCGTCGATCTGGTACAGGCGGGAGCAGTTGTCCCAGAGGACCTTGCGCTTGGTGGCGTCGGAGATGCGGTCCAGCTCGAGGAACTCCTCGATGGCGTGGGGGAACGACGAGTCGTCGTGCGGCCAGTCGGTCGACAGCACGATGTTGTCGTCGCCGACCTCCTCGACGACGTGGCAGGCCAGCTCCTCGTCGACCTCCATCGACACCCAACACTGGCGCTTGAAGATCTCGGATGGCAGCTCTTCCTGCTGCCAGCGCTCCTTGTCGCCCCACTCCTCGTAGCGCTCGTCGAGGGCGTAAAGCCACCAGGGCAGCCACGAGCAGTTGCCCTCGAGGAAGGCGAAACGGGCGTTGGGGTGCCGGGCGGCCACGCCACCGGTGATGACCTCACCGAGCGCCAGCATCAGCTCGACGGGTTGACCGGTCACGTGTCCCATCACGTGGTTGTCGTGGTAGCGGTTGGCGAGCATCGGCTCCGTGTAGCTGGCGTGCACCCCGTGGAAGCTCACCGTGGTGCCCAGCTCGTCGGCGACGTCCCAGAGCGGCTCGTAGTCGGGGTGGTAGAGCGGCCGGCCCTTGATCATGTGGCTGGGGAGGACCAGGGTCACCGCGCCCAACTCCTCGACGGCGTAGCGGGCCTCTTCCACGGCGAGCGCGGGGTCGTGGAGAGGGATCTGGGCGCCGACCTTGAGGCGGGCCGGGTCCTTCTCGCAGAAGTCGTGCAGCCACTGGTTGAACGCCCGGCACAGCGCAGCGGCGAAGCGCGGGTCCTGGTCGTCGAAGGCGATCACGTGGGCGGCGAAGGTGCGGAACACGATCGAGACGTCGATCCCCTCGATCTCCATGGCGCCGAGCATGGTCTCGGGCCGGGTACCGGTGTCGAGACCGCTGTACTCGGCGGCGACCTCGTTCCGTTCCTCGAGCTTCTTCGCCATGCGCTCGGACCCGTAGCGGAGTTCCATCGCCCGCATGCGCCCCGGCTGGTCGCTGTGGGCGGGCAGCGGCCTGCCGTCGACCGACAACCACCCGGTCGTCCCGGGCGGCGGGGCGGTGGGCGCCTGGTCCCTGAACTCCGGGGCGAGGTACTCCTCCCAGATCTCCATGGGCTCGAGCACGTGGATGTCGCAGTCCATGACCTTGAAGCCGTTCTTCATGTCTCCTCCCGGCGACATCTCGTCGCCTCCTCCACAGGCTGGGGCCCCTGCCCCAGCCGTGGCTGTCCGTCGTCACGCTACCTGACGTTCGTGTCAGGTTTCCTGCTGCTCTCCCGGTGTGACGAGGCCGTGGTCGAAGGCGAAGACGATGGCGGCCGCCCGGTCGCGGAGATCGAGCTTGGTGAAGATGTGGCCGACGTGGCTCTTCACCGTCACCTCGGAGATGTACAGCTCCTCGGAGATCTCGGCGTTGGTGAGACCGCGGCCCATCAGGGCCAGGACCTCGCGCTCGCGCGGCGTGAGCTCGTCGATAGTGACGCCACCGGGCGTCGGCGCAGGTGCCGATTCCCGGTAGCGGTCGAGGACGCGACCGGTCACCGATGGGTCGAGCCACGAGTCGCCCTGCGCGACCCGGCGCACTGCTCGGATGAGGTCTTCGGCCGGCGCGTCCTTCAACACGAACCCGGCGGCCCCGGCGCGGAGCGCCCCGGAGAGCAACTCGTCGTCGTCGAAGGTGGTGAGCACGAGGACCGGCGGAGCGTCGTCGTCGGCTTGCAGACGACGGGTGGCGTCGATCCCGTCGACCCGTTTCATACGCAGGTCCATGACGACCACGTCGGGGGCATGGTCGGCCGCCGCGGCCTCGACCTCGTCGCCGTCGGCGCACTCGGCGACGACGTCGAACCCCTCCTGAGGGCGGAGGATGCGCCGGAGCCCCGATCGCACCAGCTCCTGGTCGTCGACGAGCAGGACGCGTACAAATTCGTTCATGCGACCTCGGCCTCGCGAGGCACGCTGACCTGGACGGACCAGCCGTCGGCCTCGGGACCGAATCGGCAGGTACCGCCGAGGAGGCGGACGCGTTCCTCGATCCCCTTGAGACCGAGACCCCCGACATCCGGTGTCTCGGCCGGCACCTGTCCGTTCGCGCGGCCGTTGTGGACCGCCATCGTCACCGGATCGGCGGCCACGTCGACCATAACGGTGACCGGTGCCCCGGGAGCGTGCCTCGCCGCGTTCGCCAGCGACTCCTGGGCGATGCGGTACAGGCCCAGACCCGTGGCGAGGGAGACCCCGTCCGGGTCGCCCGCGATCTCACATTCGACGTCGACACCGGCCCGCGCGAACTCGCCGCACAGGGCTCTGACGTCGGCGAGCCCTGGCATGGGCACACGTTCCCCGTGACCGTCCGGTTGCAGGAGACCGACCGTACGTCGGATGTCGTTCATGGCCTGGCGCCCCAACCGTTCGGCGTCACGCAACGCCCCGACGGCCTCGTCGGTGTCTCCGTCGGTTTCGAGCGCGCGCCGGGCGCCGGTGAGGTGCAACAGGGTCACGCTCAACGAGTGGGCAATAACATCGTGGATCTCCCTGGCGATGCGCTGCCGCTCGTCGCCCGCCGCCTTCTCGACGGCGAGTTCCCGCTTCGCCCTCTCCTCGCTGGCGACCCGGATCTGGCTCTGCACACCCACCCCGAATCCGAGGCCGGCGACGACGGCGGCGATCCAGATGAGCGCGCCGTCGTAATCGGCGAGCAGCTCGAACCCGCCCAGCATGAGCGTCGTCCCGAGCGTCACCACCACCGCCGTGCGGAGCGAGGCGGTCGAGGCGACCTCGGCCACCATGATGACGAGCAGGAACGGGACGAAGTCGTTGGTCGTCTGGTTGACCGCCAACGCACCCACGCCGGCAATCACCAGCCCCGCCATCAGGTACCGGGGTACGAACCAGCCCAGGCCGTGTTCGACGAGCCACGGAGTCAAGGCCACGAGGGCGAACAGCATGTTCTCGTCGGGCGGCCACAGGCCGTCGCGTTGGTAGAGCGCCACGCCCGCGAAGACGATGGCGCCGAGGAACGCGCCCTTGGGGATGTACCACGGGAAATCGAGTTCCTCACCGAAGTTCGCAGGATCGGGCGCGGTGATGGGCACGGCTCGAAGCGTAGGGGAGGCAAAACCCCTGGTCATCCGGCTGCGGGAGGGTCCCGCCTCCTCCCGTGGTAGGAGGCGGGAATCGCCCTCGGGCACGATGGCAGGCCTTGCCCCGCCCCGTACCGTTGGGTCCATGAGAACGACGATCACGACACCTTCGAACCTCCTCGAGCGGCTCACCGGCGACGAGGCACGGGACCTCCGACGCCTCGGCGACGTCGTGCGAGTGGCGGCGGGGACGACCATCCAACCGCGGGGCGGGTGCTCCCGCTGGTTCCACTGCGTGCTCGGGGGAACCGTGGCGATCAGCGACGGCGAGCCGCCCGAGGTCGGAGGGCCGGGCACGTGCTTCCCGGAGGAGGCGATGCGGGGCGAGATCGTGCCCACGGCGGCCTCGGTGATTGCGGTCACCGAGGTCACGGTGCTCGCCATGGGCCTCCGTGAGTTCCACGGCGCCCTCGACACCATCCCCGGCTTTGCCACTGCCATGCGGGAGGTCGTGCGATGACCCGGCGCGACGAGATCGCCCTGGCGGTCTTCGGCATCTGGATCACGGGTGGTCTGTTCCTCGACGGCTGGGCCCACAACGCCGGGAAGCCCGAGACGTTCTTCACCCCGTGGCACGCCGTCCTCTATTCGGGGATCCTCGCCTCGATCGCGTGGTTCACCTTCGACGGCTACCGCCACCAGCGAGACTTCTCCGAGCCGGCGTGGCGCCCGCTCCGGTGGGCCGGGATCCTGGTCGCGGCCGGCGGGGTCGGCGACATGCTGTGGCACACCGCGTTCGGCGTGGAGGAGGACGTCGAGGCACTCCTCAGCCCCACCCACCTGCTCCTGATGAGTGCGGGGCTGGTCCTGATGTCGACGCCGCTGCGGAACCTGGTTCGACGCGGTGCCGGTCCGGGGTCACTGCGCGAGTTCGCTCCCGCTCTCGTGGGGCTCACCGGGGTCGTCGCGTTCCTCGGCTTCTTCCTCCAGTTCGCCTCCGCGTTCAAGATCGAGGACCACCTCTGGTTCTCGGGCTCGGCTCCGGATGAAGCTCAGGTCCTCGGGATCACCAGCATCCTCCTGACGAACGTCATGATGGTCGGGGCGGCTGCCTGGACACTCCGGCACTGGCGCCGGCCCCCGATGGGCACGTTCACGCTGGTGTTGGGCGGCGCCGCGCTGCTGATGGCCGGGCTCATCGCCTTCGACCAGGTCGCGCTCGTGCTGGCCGCCGGGGCCGGCGGACTCGTCGGCGACCTGGCGGTCCGCCGTGGCCATGCACCGCGGGTGACGCTCGTGGCCACGCCCGTGGTGCTCTGGACCGCGTGGTTCGGCGTGTACCACGCCGTGTGGGGCCTCGGGTGGGCGCCCGAGCTGTGGACCGGCTCGATCTTCCTCGCCGCCCTCACCGGTTACGGGTTGAGCCTGCTCGCGTCGCCGAACTTGGCCTCTCCACTGCGGAATGGCAGCAGTCAAGGTCCCAAGTTGGCCGAGGTGGACGCGCAGACAGCTACTCGCTGACGGCGGTCTCGCCGAGGCGGCGGCGGAGGTCGGCCTCGAGTTCGCGGATCGCCGGGCCGACCCACCGCTCCTTCAGCTCCTTGAGCTTGGGGTGCCCGGCGTCGCGTTCCTCGTCCCACTCGTCGGCGAACTTCCCTGACGCGATGTCGTCAGTGAGCCGGCGCATCTTCGCCGCCACGTCGAACTCCGAGTACTCGTCCTTGCGCGAGAGCTGCCCGTACTGGCTGGTCGGCGAGTGGTACTCCATCTGAGCGGCGTAACCCTCCAGGCGGACCAGGCGCATGGTGCGCTCGACCTCACCCGAGAGCACCTGCTCGGTGATGATCGCCTCGAGGGGGATGCCCTGCTCGAGCATCACCTCCACGAACGCCGTCTGCACGTGCTGGAGCGCCGGGGCGAGCACCTGCTCGACGGCGAGGTCGAGCACCGCCTCCTGGGTGGGCGTCATCTCGATGCCGCCCTGTCTGAGGCCACCGATGGCCTTCGCCACCGCCAGCGTCCGGGCCTGCCCGGTGCCGGTGACGTCGCGGTGCACGCCGACGCCGGTGATGAACCCGACACTCTCCTCGTAGCTCTTGCGAACCTCGGGACCGAGCATCCGGGGGGCCACCATGCCGATGTCGCCGGGCGGGTCCCAGCGGTCGAACGCCACCACGTAGCCCGTGGCCAACACCGTCAGGGCGTCGTCGCGAGGGGTGATCGGCAGCCCGGGGATGGCGTCGTCGGGGATCAGCACGCAGATGACGTCGGCCTCACTCGCCGCCTCGAGGTCACGTCCGGTGAAGCCGTCGGCTTCGGCCTCCTCGCGCGACTCGTCGGCGCGGACACAGACCTGCACGTCGAAGCCGGAGTCACGCAGGTTGAGGGCCCACGACCGCCCCTGGTTGCCGTACCCGACCACGGCGATGGTCTGACCCTCGAGCGCGGAGAGATCGGCGTCGTGCTGGTGGAAGATCGTGGCGCTCATGTTTCCCCCCGCCGACATCTCGTCGGCTCCTCATTCCTGACGTTCGTGTCAGGAAACTGTAGATCGAGATCTCGATCACACCTCGAAGCCGTCGGTCGCCCGTCGCCAGCCTCCGGCCGCCCACGTGCCGCCGTCGACGTGCACGGTCGACCCGGTCACATAGGCCGACAGGTCGCCGGCGAGGAACGCCACCGCGCCGGCCACGTCGTCGGGCGTGCCGACCCGGCCGAGCGCGGTCTTGGCGCCGAGGCCGCTCAGGTCACCCACACCGGGGGTCGAGATGAGGTCGGGGGCGACACCGTTCACCCGAATGCCACGGTCGCCCAGTTCGAGCGACAGCGACTTGGTCAGATTGGCCACCGCCGCCTTCATCGCCGAGTAGATCGCGAAGCCGGGGCCGGCCCGGTGGGCTTCGATCGAGGTGAGGTTGACGATCGAGCCACCCGACGGCATCAGGGGAACGCACGATCGGACGAGGTGCGTGACCTGGGTGAAGTTCTCGTCGACGAGCGAGGCCTGGGCGTTCGGCGAGAGGTCGAGGAACGGCGCCCGGAAGGTGCCGGCGGCGTTGTTGACCAACACGTCGATCCGATCGAGCTCGTCGCCGACACGACCGACGAATGCCGCCACCGCTTCCGCATCGCGCACATCGAGTACCTCGTGGACGCACCGCCGTCCCCCGGCCTCGACCGCCGACACCGTGTGGGCCAGGCCCTCGGCGTCGCGGTCGCAGACGGCGAGGTCGGCACCGAAACGGGCCAGGGTCAGGGCGACGGCCTCGCCGATCCCGGCGGCGGCACCGGTGACGACGGCGACCCTGCCCTCGAGCGACGCGGACGATGGATCGAGCGGCACCGGCGCAGGTTACCGACCGGGCTTACCGTCGGTCGCCGCCCTCACCCGGGCGGGACTCCGGGTGGGCCACCCTCACCTCTCCGGCGGGATGGCTCCGCTGCCTGAGATCTCGTCCCAGAAGCGCTGCACCGACTCGTCGGTGAGCGGTTGGAACCACATCTCGGTGATGCGGTCGTCGTCGACCTGGAAGATGTGGACGGTGTGGAGGGACACCCCGTCGTCGGACCCGGTGACGAAATGAACCCGGGCGACGACCCGACCGTCGTCCTCGGCCACGAGGTCCTGCACCTCGGCCCGGGTTCCCCGCAGCGCCGGCCCGTAACGGTCGACGAGGGTGGCGTGCACCGCGTCGCGACCCTCCTGTGTGCCTGCGAGCGGGCTGGGCGCCTCGACGTGCCAGGTGATCTCAGGGTGCATGTACCCCTCCATCTCCTCGAACTCACCGCGCGTGAAGGCATCGTAGAGCGATCTGACCACCTGTTCGGGTGTCACGGCTCGCCACGCTAGGGGACACACCGGTGAAAGCCACGGACCGTGGCGCGTGTCGTGCGTCACGGGGCTCGACGTCAAACACAATGCGTGGCGGTTCGCCCGAACCTGACACGGGCGTCAGTGGTACCGTCCGCCGCCATGGCCCAGGACGGGAAGATGCGCGAGCGCTGGCGATTCGTCGACCTCGGAGCCGTGGGTCCCGCCGAGGCGATGTCGCAGAACCCCGTGCTCGCCGGTGACGCCCGCAAACGGCACCGCCCGGTCGCCCAGACGTCGGTATGGGGACAGACCCACCTCAACGTGGGTTGGTTCGACGACATCGACGCCGTCCTCGACCTCGACACGTGCCGCCGCGTCGGCGTCGAGGTGATCCGCCGACCCGTCTACGGCGGGGGCACCGCCTTCTACCAGGAGCGGTGCGCGGTGATGTGGAGCTTCTTCCTCCCCAAGGACGACGGGACCCTCGACGAGAAGCTGACCCGGTTCCAGCCGGTCCTGCTCGACGCGCTCTCGCGCATCGGGCTCGGCGAGGTCGGCTACGAGGGCTCGAGCGACCTCCGCTGGCACGGCCGCAAGCTCGGGGCCCTCACCGCCCAGGACGTCGGCGCCGCCCACTCGGTGGGCGGGTTCCTCAACGTGGCCCGACCCGACCTCGACCTCTACCTCGACGTCGTGCGCGTGCCCGACGACAAGTTCAAGGACAAGGTGGTGAAGGACATGCGCGAGTACGTCTGCACCGCCGAGGAGGTGGCGGGCCGGCCGGTGGGCTACGAGGAGTTCCGCGACGCCGTCCTCGGCGCCCTTGATGCGGCCGGCATCGACCTCGACCACGAGCCACTCACCGACGAGGAACGCGAGAGCGTCGAGGGGATCGCCGACTACCTCGGCAGCGACCAACAGGTGGAGAAGATCTCCTCGGCCCGCTTCGAGGCCGAGGCACCACCCGGGACCCGCGTCGGCTTCGGCAACGAGAAGGGGAAGAAGCTGTGCCGGGCAGGTGTCGCCCTCGACGGAGAGGGGCGTGTGGTGGCTTCGATGATGGCGGGCGACATGCACGTGAGCCCGCCCGACACCCTCGAGCGGGTGGCCGAGGCGCTGCTCGGTGCCGACGCCGGCGACGAGGCCGACCTCCGAGCCCGGATGGCGTCCGTGTTCGACGGCGACGACGTGACCCAGGCCGACACCGCCATGGGCGTGACCACCGACGACCTCCTGGCGGCGGTGCGCAAGGCAATCGAACAGACACGGGGAGCATCACCATGAAGGTCGAGGGAGCGAACATCCTGGTGACCGGCGCGTCGTCGGGGATCGGCGCCGCCCTGGCGCCCATGCTGGCCGAGCGGGGGGCGACGGTGGGCGTGGTCGCCCGCCGGGAGGACCGTCTGCGAGAGGTGCTCGACCGGTGCACCGAGCATGCCCCCGGGTCACGAATGTGGGCGCATGACCTCGGCGACGTCGAGGGTTCGGTGCAGCTCGCCGAGGAGGCCTGGGACGCCTTCGGCCACCTCGACGTGGTGGTGCACAACGCCGCCATCCCGTCGCGCCGGCTCATCGACGATCTCACCGTCGACGAGCTGGAGAAGACCTTCCGGGTGAACTACTTCGCCCCGGTGAAGATGACCATGGCGCTGCTGCCCCGGATGCTCGAACGCGACTCGGGGATGTTCGTGATGGTCTCGAGCCTCGGCGGACGCCTCGGCATCGTCCACGAGGCCGCCTACTGCTCCACCAAGTTCGCCCTCTGCGGCTTCAGCGAGTGCATGTACATGGACCTGCTGGGAACGGGTGTCGACGTGCGGCTGGTGATCCCCGGGCCCATCGACACCGAGATCTGGGAGTCGCCCGAGACCGGCCCCCCGATCTTCGCCGGCGACAAGGAACCGCCCGAGACGGTGGCCCGCGACATCATCGGCGCCATCGAGGGTGATGCCTTCGAGGTCTACTCGCCCGATCTCCGGGGCGTCGCCGAGTGGAAGACCGCCAACATCGAGGAGTTCCTCCAGGGCGCGGCCGAGTCGATGAAGCCGCGCGAGCACCGGTGAAGGCACTCGTCTTCGGAACCGACCCCGCGCCGGCCGACGTGCAACCGTCGATCGCCCGCGATCTAAACTGCCCGCCAAGTGAGCAGGTCAGTGGGACGTGCTCAGCAAGGAAGAAGAGAAGGAGCGCGTTTCAGTGGCTGAAACAGGCACCGTGAAGTTCTTCAACAGCGAGAAGGGCTACGGCTTCATCTCGCGTGAGGGGAAGGACGACGTCTTCGTCCACTTCTCGCAGATCCAGATGGAGGGCTACAAGGCCCTCGAAGAGGGTCAGCAGGTGGAGTTCGAGGTCGGCCCCGGTCGCAAGGGCGAAGAGGCCCAGAACGTCCGGGTCGTCGGCTGACCGACCCCCCCAAGCAGTCTTCGGAACGGGCGCCGGTCCACCCGGCGCCCGTTTCGCGTCCGGACCCGGCTCCGGGGGTCTCCCGAACTTTGCCTTCCCGACCCCCGATAAGGGGGTGACGCCCCCAAAGAACGCGCTCACTGACGCTCGTGTCACGTTCACCGGTACGATCGGGCCGATGGATCTCACGTTGGACGAGACCGAGGATCAGCAGGCGTTGCGGAAGCTCGCCCGCGATCTCGCCGAGCGCGAGTTGGCCCCGCGGGCCGCCCACTGGGACGAGACCGAGGAGTTCCCCCACGAGTCGTGGGAGCTGTTCAAGGCGGCCGACCTCTTCGCCATCACGGTGGGCGAGCAGTGGGGCGGCATGGGGATGGGCGACGTCGAGTCGACCATCGTCCTCGAGGAGCTGGCCCGGGCCGACGTGTCGAGCGCCATCATCGCCCACCTCAACTACAACGGTCCGCCCCGCGCCATCGAACACCTGGCCAGCGACGCCATGCGCGACCGGTGGCTGCCCCCGGTCGCGAGCGGCGACGCCCTCTTCTGCATCGGCATCACCGAGCCCGACGCCGGCTCGGCGGTGAACCTCATGCGGGCGTCGCTCACCGAGGACCCGAACGGTGGTTTCCGGCTCAACGCCTACAAGAACTTCGTCACCGGCGGGCACGTCGCGTCGGGCTGTCTGGTGTGGGCGCGGTTCCCCGGCGGCGAGGGCGCCCGCGGGATCGGCGCCGTGGTGGTCGACCTCTCGGCCGACGGGGTCAGCGTGGCCGGCACCCACAAGAAGATGGGCCTGCGGGGCTGCACCGAGGCCGAACTGGCCTTCGACGACGTGCACGTGAGCGAGGACGACGTGCTGGTCTGGGGCGATCCCGACGACGCCACCCCCTTCCGCACCCTCCTCTCGCACCTCAACCACGAACGCTGCGGCAACGCCGCCATGTGCCTCGGCGCCGGGCAGGGTGCCCTCGAAGCGGCGGTGCAGTACCTCAACGAGCGCCAGGTGGGCGACCACACCCTCGCCGACCTCCAGGGCCTCCAATGGAAGATCGCCGACATGGCCACCCGGCTCGAGTCGGCCCGTCTCCTCCTCTACCGGGCGGTGTCGATGGCCGGGGCCCACGGCACGCCGCCCGCCCTCGAGACCGCCATGGCCAAGACGGCCTGCAATCTCGCCGCCCGTGAGGTCTGCGACGAGGCCATCCAGCTCCACGGCGGATACGGCTTCTCGCGGGAGTACTCGGTCGAGCGCATGTACCGCGACATCCGGGGCCTCTCGATCGGCGCAGGCACGGTCGAGGTGCAACGCAACTACATCGGCGCCAAGGTCCTGGCGGGCAATCGCACCACCAGCCCCGGCTGGCGCCACCCGCTCCGGCAGTGACCGGGTGACCCGCTTCCGCGCCCGGGCGCGAGCCGGGCGCTTCAGGCCGCACTTCCGCCACCCGCGGGAGCGGCACTACCGGCGGCCGGGTGGGCCGTGGGACCTTCCGTCGCTCGACGGGCTCCTCACCGACGCCGAACCGCACCCCGCGCTCCTCGTGGGCAGCGATCGTCGCTGGAGCTCGGCCGAGGTCAACGACGCGGTGGCGCGCCTCGCCGGCGGCCTCGAAGACGCCGCGGTCGGACGGGGCGACGTGGTGGCCTGGCAGGCCGCAAACCTGCTCGAGGTGGTCCTCCTCTACCGGGCGTGCTGGCGACTCGGCGCCGTGGCGGCTCCCCTCCATCACCGGGCCGGACCCGCCGAGGTCGAGGCTCTGGTGAGCCGCCTCAGGCCGTCGTTGACGTTGTCGACCCCCGACCTGCCGCTGGCCGCGCTCGATGGCACGGTGGTGATCGGCGGCGGCGATGACGGGTTCGCCGCGCTGCTCGACGGACGGCCCCGCCTCGACGCCGAGGCCCGTCCCACCGACCCGGCCTGCATCCTGTTCACGGCCGGCTCGACCGGCGCCCCGAAGGCCGTGCTCCACAGCCACCGGACCCTGGGCGCCAAGGCGCGGATGATGGTGGGGATCCACGGGCTCGGTCCCGACGACGCCGTGCTGATGCCGGCACCCCTGGCCCACATCTCGGGGCTGCTGAACGGGCTGCTGGTTCCCCAGGCGACGCCGATGAAGAGCGTCCTCATGGACCGCTGGGACGCCGACACCGCCCTCGAACTGATCGAGGCCGAGCGGATCACGTTCATGGTCGGCCCCCCCACGTTCTTCGTGCAGATGCGCGAGGCGGAGCGATTCTCTCCCGAACGCGTGGAGAGCCTGAGGCTGGTGTCGAGTGGCGGCGCCGGGGTGTCGCCCGGCTTCGTCGAGGACGCGTCGACCACGTTCGGGGCGGTGGTGAAGCGCACGTACGGCTCGACCGAGGCCCCCACGGTGGCGACCTCGTACGAAGGCGACGACCCCGCCCGGGCGCGTGTGACCGACGGTCGCGCGGCCGGCGAGGTCGAGCTGCGCATCGTCGACCCGGTGCGCGGCGACGACGCGCCTCCCGGCGACGTCGGTGAGTTGTGGGTGCGGGGCCCCGAGGTGTGCCTCGGTTACGTCGACGTCGTCGACACCGACGCCGCCTTCGCCACGGGCGCCTGGTTCCGCACCGGCGACCTCGCCACCCTCGACGAGGAGGGTTGGCTCGCCGTCGTCGGCCGCCTGAAGGACGTGATCATCCGCGGGGGCGAGAACATCCCCGCCACCGAGGTCGAGGCGACGCTCGAGACCCACCCGGCGGTCCGGCAGGCCGCCGTGGTCGGCGAACCGGACCCCCGGATGGGGGAGCGGGTGGTGGCGTTCGTGGTGCTCAGCCAACCGTTCGACCTCGAGACGTGCCGGGCGTGGTTCGAGGAGCAGGGGGTGGCGAAGTTCAAGACCCCCGAGCGTGTCGTGCCGCTCGACGAGATCCCGACGCTCCCCGCCGGCAAGCCCGACAAGGCGGCACTCCGCGAACTGCTGGCTTGACCCGCTGTATCTCGGATATCTAATATCCGGGATATGAAGCTCGGGGAAGGCGTCGAGTGGGCACTGCACTGCTGCGGCGTGCTCGGCGCGCTCCCCCACCCCTACACGCTCTCCGCGACCCGGCTCGCCGAGTACCACGGGATCCCGGGCCCCTACCTGGCCAAGCACCTCCAGGCGCTGTCACGCGCCGGGATCGTCGAGTCGGTGCCCGGCCCCAAGGGTGGCTACCGGATGACCAGATCCCCGGAGGAGGTCACGGTGCTCGACGTCGTCCTCGCCGTCGAGGGCGACGAACCCGCCTTCGAGTGCACCGAGATCCGCCAGCAGGGTCCGTGTGGGGTCGAGGACGCGGGGGCCTATCCCAAGCCGTGCGGGATCAAGACCGTGATGCTCCAGGCGGAGAAGGCGTGGCGCCGGTCGCTCGCCGAGCACACGGTGGCCGATCTCGTCCGCTCCGCCGTCGAAGAGGCCCCGCCACAGCAGATCGCCGACACGCTCGTCTGGATCAGGGAGGTTGCACGATGAAGGTCTTCGTTGCCGGAGCCACCGGAGTGTTGGGACGACGGGCCGTCGCCGCCCTCGTCGACGCCGGGCACGACGTCACCGCGGTGGCACGGGGCCCCGAGAAGGCGGATCTGGTGCGCCGGTTGGGCGCCACTCCGGTGACGGTCGACCTCTTCGACGCCGACGCGGTGCGAGACGCCGCCGACGGCCACGACGCGGTGGTGAACCTCGCCACCAAGATCCCGCCTCTCCGGAAGGCGGCCCTGATGAGCGCCTGGGAGGAGAACGACCGCATCCGGAGCGAGGCGTCCCACAACCTGGCGCAGGTCGCCGTCGCCGCCGGCGCCGAGGTCTTCGTGCAGGAGTCGATCGCCTTCGTCTACGGCGACCGCGGCGACGAGTGGATCGACGAGGACGAACCCCTCTGGGACTCACCCTTCACCGAGGCGCTGCGAGCCGCCGACGCCGCCGCCGAGTCGGTCACCGACGCCGGCGCGCGGGGCATCGTGCTCCGCTTCGGGTTCTTCATGGCCGCCGACAGCGACCAGACGGCGCTCACGCTGCACGCCGGCCGCACGGGCCTCTTCCTGATGCCGGGCGACCCCGACGCCCGCAGCCCGCTCATCCACATCGACGACGCCGCCACCGCCGTGGTGGAGGCACTCGACGCCCCTGCCGGCGTCTACCACGTCGTCGACGACGAGCCCGCCACCAAGGCGGAACAGCGCGCCGCCCTGGCCCAGGCCGTCGGGCGGCGGCGCCTCCTCCGTCCCCCGTCCCTCGTGAGCCGCCTCATGAGGAGCCGCGCCCCTCAACTCGTCTGGTCACAGCGGCCGAGCAACACCCGGTTCAAGGAGGCGACCGGGTGGGCGCCGGTCCACGTCGACGCCGCGTCGACCTACGAGGCGCTGGCCCGCGAGCTGCGCATCCCCAAGCAGCTGCCCGGCCTGGTGTGGGTGGCGCTCGCCCTCCTCGCCTTCACGGGGCTCTCGGTCGGCGTCCAGGCGCTCGCCGACCCTCGGGGCTTCTTCGGCGACTTCCCCTTCGGACGCGAGTGGGTGGCGTCGGACGGCCCCTTCAACCTGCACCTGCTCCGCGACTTCGCCGCCCTCAACCTCGGCATCGGAGCCCTCGCCCTCGTGGCCCTGGTCGGGCGCAGCCGGGTCCTGACCCGGGCCGCCGGGCTGACGTGGCTGCTCTACGGCGTCCCCCACCTCGTGTACCACGCGCTCAACCGTGAGGTGACGGGCGTCGACCTCGCCGCCAACCTGACCAGCCTCGCGGTCATCGTGTTCGCGGCCGTGGTGGCGCTCGTGGCCACGGTGCCCCAGCCCGTGCCCCTCCCGGTCAGACGACGCTCTCGCCCGACTCCACCCGAGGACGGAGCAGACGGGCCAGGCGGTCACGGTGGAACGTCGCGTCGCCGAACGCCTGCTGGTCGAGCTGCGAGCGCTTGAGGAACAGGTGCACGTCGTGCTCCCACGTGAACCCGATCCCGCCGTGCACCTGGAGTCCTGACGCCATCACCCGCTTGGCGGCGTCGGAGCACCAGATCTTCGCCGTGGACGCGGCCACCGACGCGTCGGCGTCGCCGGCGGCGATGCACCACGCGGCCCAGTAGACGGTCGAGCGCATGCCCTCGACGTCGACGAGCATGTCGGCGCAGCGGTGCTTGACCGCCTGGAACGAGCCGATGGGCCGGCCGAACTGCTGGCGCTCCTTGGCGTAGTCGACGGCCATGTCGAGCACCCGTTGGGCGCCGCCGAGCATCTCGGCGGCATGGGATGCGGCGCCCCGGTCGACGAACTGGCGGGCGGCGTCGGCGTCGCCGAGCCGGACCGCGGGCGTGCCGTCGAACTCGAGCCAACCCACCTCGCGGGTGCGGTCCATGGCGTCCTGGCGGTCGGGTCGGCCGTGCTCGACCAGGTCGACGGCCCACAGCGCGTCCGCGGAACGCACCACCGCCACGTCCGCGTGCGGCGCGAAGAGCGCCGGCTCGGTCCAGCCCGAGAGCCGGTCGCCGTCGGCGGTCACCTCGCGCCAGGCCACCGTGGCCCTGCTGTCGCCCGCGAGCAGCGCCTCGACCCAGGCGGCGCCATCGTCCGAGCCGGCGAGCGCCCAGAGGGCGAGGGTCTGTTGCAGCACCGGAGCCGGAGCCACGTGGGTTCCGACCTGCTCGAGGAGCACCGTCGCCTCGACGAAGCCGAAACCGAGGCCGCCGCGGTCCTCGGGCACGTCGACTCCGAGCCACCCCTGGTCGACCATGCCCCGCCAGAGGTCGTCGTCGACACCGCCGCCGGCGTCGACGACCTTGCGGACGCGCTCGTTCGACGCCAGTCCCCCGAGGAGGTCGGCCGCCGCGTCGCGCAGCGCGATCTGATCGTCGGTCAGCTCGAAGTCCATGCCGGCTGCACGCTCGCCGGAACCTGACGCTCGTGTCAACTCCGGCTCCCGAGCGCCTGGCGCTCTACGCTCCCTCCCATGGATCTGACCCCGACTCCCGAACAGGAGGCGTTCCGGGCGGACTGTCGCGCCTGGCTGCACGAGCACCTGCCGTGGGAGTACGGGAAGGGCTTTCCGCCCCGCTTCGACGACCTCTCCGAGGAGGTGGCCTACCTGCGGGAGTGGCAGGGAAGGCTCGCCGGGGGGCGCTGGGTGGGGGTGACCTGGCCCGAGGAATACGGTGGCCGCGGCGCCGGCCCCATCGAGCACTTCATCGTGCAGGAGGAGCTGGCCCGGGCCCGTGCCCCCGAACTGGTCGGGCGCATCGGCGTCAACCTCGTCGGCCCCACGCTCCTCGCCCACGGCACCGATGAGCAAAAGACCCGGTGGCTGCCCCGGATCCTCGACGCGACCGAGCTGTGGTGCCAGCTCTTCTCGGAGCCCGACGCCGGCTCCGACCTCGCCAACGTCCAGACCCGGGCCACCCGCACCGACGGCGGCTGGCTCCTCAACGGGCAGAAGGTGTGGACCAGCTACGCCCAGTTCGCCGACTGGGGCGTGTGCCTCGCCCGCACCGACCCCGATGCGAAGAAGCAGGCGGGCATCTCGTACCTCGTCGTCGACATGGCGGCCGAGGGCGTCGAGGTGCGGCCGCTGGTGCAGATCACCGAGGACCACGAGTTCAACGAGGTGTTCTTCTCCGACGTCTTCGTACCCGACGAGCACCTCATCGGCGAGGAGCACAACGGGTGGACGGTGTCGAAGTCGACCCTGGCCCACGAGCGGGGCGTCAACCCCCGTCAGCAGGTGATCCACGGTCAGCTCGTCGACGAGCTCCTGCGCCTGGCCCACGCCGAGGGTGTCGACGACGACCCCCGGCTCTCGCGGCGCCTCGCCCAGGCCTGGGTCGAGGTCAAGCTGTTCCAGCTCCACAATCTCCGGTCGCTGTCGCGCCTGGCGCACGGACGGGAGGTCGGCCCGGAGGGCAGCGCCCTCAAGCTGTACTGGAGCGAGATGAGTCAGCGCCTCCACGACACCGCCATGGCGACGTTGGGCGACGCCGCCCCGCTGTGGAAGCAGGCCGACGGCAACCCCGGCGAGGGGCGGTGGCAGCGGTCGTGGCTCTACTACCAGGCGTCGTCGATCTTCGCCGGCACCAACGAGATCCAGCGCAACATCATCGGCGAGCGGGTACTCGGCCTCCCCCGGGAGCCGAAGCCGCAACAGAAGGCAGGGTGAGACCGTGAGCGAGCCCTTCGGAACGCACACCGGAGTCGCGCAATTCCCAGCACGGGCAGCGAGCTCGGAGGCCACACGATGAGCAAACTCGAGACGGTGAAGTACCAGGTCGAGGGGCCCGTGGCCACCATCACCATGAACCGGCCCGAAGCAGCCAACGCCCAGAACTCGCAGCTCATCGACGACCTCGGCGCCGCCTTCGCGCGGGCCGACGCCGATGCCGACGTGCGGGTGGTGGTGCTGGCGGGCGAGGGGAAGCACTTCTCGGCCGGCCACGACCTCAAGCAGCTCACCGCCGAGCCCGACGAGTGGGCCCGGATGCGTGAGACCCCCGAGGGGAAGTGGCGCCACGAGGAGGTCATGTACTGGGAGCGGTGCCTGGCCATCCGCGACTTCCGCAAGCCCACCATCGCCGCGGTGCAGGGGTCGTGTGTGGCGGCGGGACTGATGCTGGCCTGCATGTGCGACCTGATCGTCGCCGCCGACGACGCCAGTTTTGCCAACCCGGTCCTGCGGATGAGCGGTGCGGCCGTCGAACTGCTGGTCGAGCCGTGGGAGCTGGGGCTTCGCAAGGCCAAGGAGTTCCTGTTCCTCGCCGAGACCCTCGACGCCGAGACGGCGGAGCGACTCGGGCTGGTGAACGCGGTGGTGCCTCGTGACACGTTGGCCTCCACCGCCCGCGAGTGGGCCGAGAAGATCGCCGCCATCCCGCCCGAGACCGCCATGCGGGTGAAGGACTCGCTCAACCACACCGCCGACCTCATGGGCCAGCGCGACGCGTGGAAGTACCACTTCGCCATCCACCAGTACACGAGCAACACCCAGACCGCCCTCGACGCCATGGCCGCCCGCAAGGAGAAGGCTCAGGGCGGCTCGATGGACGCCGTCTACGACGAAGGTCGGGAGTAGGCCTTGGCCGGACCGCTCGAGGGATTGCGCGTCCTCGATCTCGGGACGCGGATCTCGGCGCCGTTCTGCGCCGGGCTCCTCGGCGAGATGGGCGCCGAGGTGATCAAGGTGGAGATGCCCGGGCAGGGCGACTTCATGCGCACGATCGGGCCCTTCGTCGGGCCGGACGAAGACCACTCGCTGTTCTGGGCGGTGGAGGGCCGGGGCCGCAAGGGCGTGACCCTCGATCTGCGCACCGAGAAGGGCCAGGACCTGTTCCGGCGCCTCGCCGAGCACGCCGACGTGGTGTGCGAGAACTTCCGCCCCGGCACCCTCGAGCGCTGGAACGTCGGGCCCGCCGACCTCCCGGAGAAGATCGTCACGGTCCGGATCACCGTCTTCGGTCAGGACGGCCCCTACGCGCAGCGACCCGGGCTCGACCGCTTAGGGATCGGCTACGGGGGCCTGCTCCACCTCACCGGCTACCCCGAGATGCCGCCGGTGCGGCCGGGCGTGACCACGTCCGACTACCTCACCGGCACCTTCGCCGCCCACGCGGCCGTCGCCGCCCTCTACGAGCGCGACGCCAAGGGCACCGGGAAGGGCCGGGTCATCGACGCCTGCCTCTACGGGTCGGTGCTGCGGATCCTCGAGTGGACCCTCGCCGGTTACGACACGCTCGGGGTGGTGCGCGAGCGCGAGGGCAACCGGTTGAAGAACTCGGCCCCTCTCGACAACTACCCGACCGGGGACGACCGCTACGTGTGCATCGTGGCCGGGAGCGACGCCAACTTCGCCCGGCTGTGCCAGGCCATGGGCAAGCCCGAACTGGTCGACGACCCGCGGTATCTCACCCTCGCCGATCGGGCCGACCACGGCGACGAGCTGAACGGGATCGTCGAGGAGTGGACCCGTGGCCTCACCCTCGCGGAGGTGGAGGAGCGGTGCGTCGAGGCCGACGTGCCGGTAGCGGCCGCCTACTCGTCGGCCGACATCTTCGCCGACGAGCACATGGCGGCCCGGGGCGACCTGGTGACCATCGACGACCCGGTCGCCGGCGCCCATCGCCAGCAGGCCCCGACGCCGAGGTTCGTGGGTTCGCCGGTCGAGGCGCCCCGACCGGCCCCCCGCCTCGGCGAACACAATCGGGACGTCTGGTGCGACCTCGTCGGCCTCGGCGAAGGTGAGTTCGCCGCGCTGGAGGAGCAGGGTGTCATCTGAGACGCCCCCGCGATCCGACGAGGTCGTCCCTCGACTCAACCGGGCGTCCCTGACCTCCGCTGCCCTCGCCGGCGGAGCCATGGTCGTGGTGCTCTGGGGCATGACGATCATCGCATCGCTGATCCGTGATGCGTTTTCGATCGCCACGGCATTTCCCTGGTGGACCGATGTCGGAACCGATGGCGGCGGGGTGAACACGTTCCACCGAGTCACGCTCGGTCTCTACATCGTCGGGCTTGCCACGACGGGTTGGATCGCGGGTCGAGAGGTGGAACCCGCGTCGAACCGATGGGCACACGGATTTCTCGCCGGCACGAGTACGGGTGTCGTTGCTGCGATCGTCGTGCTCCTGATCGAGGCGACCGACGACGGCGGGTTCCTCCCCGAGGCGGCGCTCCTTGCCCTCGCGCTGCTCGGCAGTGGGTGGATCGTCACCCCACTCGCAGCGGTCGCACGGCGCCCCTCCCGGTGATCACCGATGGAGGGTGAGGTCCTCGGACTCGACATCGGCGGTGTGCAGACGACCGCAGTGCCCGGTGTGTTCGAGGCGGTGCGCCGGCTCGTCGACGACCACGTCGCCGTCCTGGTCGCGCTCGAGACCGTGCCCCATCGCTCCCTGTTCCCAGGGGGAGGGACGTCGGTTCCCGACGAGATCCCCGCGTGGGTCGGACACGTGACCGGCTAGGACACGGCCCTCGACGAGCTGCGGGGTTGATCGACGGAACGCGGGCGGCGGCCGGAAGCCGCCGCCCGCTCCGTCTCGCCTCAGGCGTTCGGAACCGCTCCTGCGAGCGCCCGGCGCCCGAGCCAGCCCGCGCTGGTCAGAACCGCCGCGAGGAGGAGCACCAAGCCCGTCTCCCCACCGGTCCGGGGAATCGCACCGTCGCTGAAGCCGGTGCGCGAGTCGAAGGTGCGGTTGTCACCGCCGCCGGTGATCTCGACGTCACGGGTGTGGCTGGCCGACGCCGACAGGACGCCGACCTCGACCGTGACCGACTGACCGAGGGGAACGCTCTGGCCGAGAGCCTCACCCGCCGGGCGCACGTTCGAGATGAGCCCCAGGTCGGGCAGGAGCGTCGTCGTCGTGGTCGACGACGTAGTGGACGTTGTGGTGGTGGTCCCACCCTCGTCCAGCCCATCGACGGGATCCGTCGGGTCGGGCAGGCTGTCGGGGAGCGTCACTACCACCTTCAACAGACTCAAACGGGCCTCGGCGGTGGCGTACTGCCCGTCGATGCCGGTGTTCTGCACCGCCACCGGCACCGCCTGCACCTCGATGAGACCCTCGAAGGCGCTGCCCAGGGTGCCGATGACGCCGTTGAGCGCATCGGTGGCATCCACGCCGAGTTCGTTCCACCGGGCCTGGAGCGTCGAGAGCGGGTCCTGGGTGAGGTCGACGTCGACCGAGCCGATCAGCACGTCGCCGACCTTGACGGCACCGACGCGCCCGGTCGCCGTCGCCGAGGTCAGCGCGGTGCCGGTCTCGTCGACGGCCGCGACCGCCTGCACTTCGCCGACGACGTCCTCCACCGTGAGGAGAGCCGCGCCCGAGAGCACGCCCTCGACGGCATCGACCAGATCGTCGATCAGACCGTTCACGTCGGCGAGGGCCTCTTCGAGCTCTTCACACAACACCCCCGCATCCCCGAGCAGATCGCTGATCGGGTCGGTGAGTTGGTCACAGGTGTCGCCGGTGTCGATCAACGTCTGGAGCTTGTCGCGGGTGTCGGTGAGTTCGTCGCGGAGGGCGTCCCAGGTGTCGAACGCGTCCAGGTCGAGATCACCGACCGTGCCGGTGAGGTCCAGCCCGAGCCCGTCTGCCAACGCGGTCAGCGTGGCGAGCGACAGGTCGTCGAAGCTCAGGCCCAACAGGTGGAGGAAGGCCTCGAGGTCGAGCACGGTGAGGCGGTCGAGGGACGCGCCGCGGATGGCCGCGCCGGCCTCGTCCAGCTCGGACCACGATCCCTGCTCGGCAATCCCGAAGCCGTCGAGGGACACGAGGCCGCCGAGCGCCGACGCCTCCGCGACCCGCGAGGCGCCGGTGAACGCCGCTCTCACGTCGTCGAACACAGCCAGGATGTCGAGCGGCGCGACCGACCCGGCGAGTACGTCCCCGGCGGCGATCGTGGGCGCCGAGCTTCCGGCCAGGCCGTTCACCAGGTCGATGACGCTGCCCCGGTCGGCGGCCACGTCGGCCGCGTCGATGACCGAGTCCGCCGTGTCTGCGTCGTCCGGGAAGTCGATGGTGCCGGGAACGTTGATCGAGACGGCGCCGTGAGACCGCGAATCGCGCCCGTGGTTCTCGGACGAGCGCTGCACCGTGATCGGGTCCGGCGGGATCGACACTTCGGGGAAGTCGCTCAGCGCCACGCTTCCCAGCGAGAGGCTGCCCCTCGCCAGGTCCTGGACCTCCCCTGCTCGGTCGGCGTCCCGCGTCGCCAGAGAACTCAGCTCCACGAGGTCGACCGACGCCAGGTCACCCACGTCGATCGAGAGACCGGTGATCGACGCGTCGCCGGTGCCACGCGCTCCCTCGGCGGCACCCGCCGGTGCCGAAATCGTGGCGATCAATGCGACGAATGCGGCCGTAGCCGCAACCTTGCGGAATCCCATGCCCGTCCCCTTGTTGTGAATTGCGAACCGAAACTGGTCCGCGGCGCTCCCACACCGCTTTCGTAGCGATTGTCGGCAGAACGTCAGGTGCGGCCAATGGCCCGATCGGACCATTGGCGGGGTGCTCCGGGAGGGTTAGCGCGCCTTGGGAAAAGTGTCCGTGCTGTGCACAACCGGTGACTCGCGGGTGTCTGTCCGTTGTGCGGGCGTTCTCAGGCCCGGAGGAAGACGCCCCCGGGATCCCAGGTGCGCAGCGTCTCGATCTCCGAGGCATCGGGCTCGGGCAGCTCGTCCACGGTGTCGGCGACGACGAGGTCCCAGCCGCACAGCTCGCGCACCTCGGCGACCCGGTCGTCGAGCGACGCTTCACCTGCCGGCACCGCGGTGAGCACGAACTCGTCCCCGTCGCCCTTCTCGAACAGCCCCTTGTCGGTGGCGAGAGCCCGCACGCGGTCGCCGGGCGAGGTCACGTAGCCGACGTCAGCGACCGTCCGGCGGCCGGTGAGGGTGGCCACGATCACGGCCTCGTCGCACGCGGTGGCGACGTCGTTGCCGCCACCCGACCCGACGAGGAAGGGACCGTCGGGGATGTCGGTCGAGTTGATGTTGCCGCGCCGGTCGACGACCGCGGCGCCGAGGCACGCCAGGGCGCGGGTGCCGGGTCCGGGCACGACCATGCCGAGGACGGTCTCGGAGTCGCAGAGCATGGTGGTGGTAGGGAACGAGCGGTGGTTGAACACGTAGGGATCAGCCGGGGTGGGTTCGTAGTCCCACAGCCCCAGCTCGGCGGTGAGCTTCACGGCGGAGCCTCGGTCGCGCGCCAGACGGACGCCGAGCCAGGTGGCGAGGTTGGCGACGCCGGCGCCCGCGAGGACGCAGTGGGCGTCGTGCTCGACGATGCGGTCGGCCAGGTAGCGGGCGCCGAAGACCGTGGCCCGCTCCCAGTCGTTGACCGGAGCCTCGAGGTCGGGTGGATGGTCGGCCGCGTCGGCCTTCCACGAGTCGGGGGCGGCTCGCTCCGTGAGCTTCCGGACCCGTCCCTCGCCGAGCCGCGCCAGGTACTCCTCCTGGGTGGCGGGCTCGAGCACCCAGTGGTCGATCCAGGCGTCGAACTCGTCACGGCGGGTCATGTCGCGCGCCTCGGCCCAGAAGTGCAGATCCTCGCCGTAGGGCTCGACGGGGAGGTCGCGGCTGAAGAGCCCGCCCGGGTGGGCGCCGAGGGGGGCCTCGCTGAGGGCGAGGACCCGGTGGGCGGGGAGGCGCACCAGGTGCGACCACGGGCGCAGGTCGTCGACGACCCGTTCGACGGTGACGACGGCGCCGCGGCGGGCGGCCCACGCGCCCCAGAATCCTTCGAGGTCGGGCGGGTTCCAGGCCACGTTGCCCTCGCGGTCGGCGACGGCGGCATGCACGAGGGCGACGTCGGGCTCGAGGGGAGCGAGCAGGTTGACCTCACCGTCGCCGAAGGGGTTGGGGATCGTGGCGAAGCCCTCGTTCTGCTCCATCGACGAACCGGCGATCGAGCGGGTGGTCACCGCGGGAAGGCCCCGGGCGGCGGCCTGAAGGCGCTGGAGGTAGGCGAGGAACGACCAGTGCTCGATCTCGACCTCGCCGGCGCGGTAGGCCTTCGAGAAGATCGGGTTGGGGGTGAAGTTGGGGAAGATGTCGCCGGAGTAGCCGGTGACCACCTTCTTCACGAGCCCGCCCTTGAAGAACAGGGTGCCGAGGCTCGAGAGACTGAGCATGACCAGCGTCCATCCGGGGTCCTGGCCCCAGAAACGGCGACAGGCGGCCCGGGCGGCGGCCGTCCAGCGCGACTGCCCGGTGACCACGTGCACCGTGTCGCCCGGCTCGAGGTGTGCCACCGCTTCGTCGAGGGAAAGCGGCTCCATTTCAGCGTCTCAGTCGCGTTGGCGCGACAGAGTGGTCGTAACGCGACTGAGACACGGCGATCAGGCCGGTTCGAGGACGAGGTCGGCGAGGCGGGTGCGCTGCCAGCCCTGGTAGCCGAGCATGAGGTCGTTCTGCTTGACCCGCCGGTAGAAGAGGTGGGCGTCGCAGTCCCAGGTGAAGCCGACGCCGCCGTGGATCTGGATCGACTCGGCACACACGAAGTTGCCGGCCTCGGCGACGTACGACTTGGCCATCGCCACGGCAGCCTCGCGAACCGGGTCGTCGGTGTCGGAGGCCCACGCCGCGTAGTGGGTGCCCACCCGGGCCAGCTCGACCCGGTGGAGCATGTCGACGGCCTTGTGCTTGATGGCCTGGAAGCGGGCGATGGGCCGGCCGAACTGCACCCGGTTCTTGGCGTACTCGACGGCGACCTCGTAGGCCTGCTCCTGCGCGCCGACCATCTCCGCGCAGAGCGCCACGGCCACGTCGTCGGCCACGCGACGCCACGCCGCGGTGTGGTCGCCGGGCGGGCCCACCGGCTCAGCAGGGCGGCCGTCGAGATCGAGGCGGCCGATCTTGCGGCTGGTGTCCCAGGTCGGGACGGGCTCGGCTCGGGGCGCCTCCACGACGAAGGTGCCGATGCCCTCCTCGGTCCGAGCCGCCACGAGGCACCAGTCGGCGGTGCCGCCGTCGATCACCACCGGCTTGAGGCCCTGGAGCTGCCACTGGCCGCTCTTGCGCACGGCCCGGGTGCGGATCCGGTCGACGGGGTCGCCCTGACCCAGCTCGTCGAGGGCGATGGTGCCGCGGGTGTGACCGGCGGCGAGCGACTCGAGGCGGTCGGTGAGGCCGACGTGCTTGGCCGCGAGGGTGGCCATCACGGCGCTCGAGAGGTAGGGCCCGGGGAACATGGACCGCCCCATCTCCTCGAGAATCACGGTGAGGTCGACGAGTCCGAGCCCGAGGCCACCCTGGTCCTCGGGGATCAGCAGCCCGGTCCAGCCGAGGTCGACCACCTGCGACCACACGTCGTCGGTGAAGCCCCGCTCGTCCTCGAACATCTCGCGGGAGTACTCCATCCCCCGGTCCTCGACGAACGAACGCACACTCGCCCGCAGGTCGTCCTGCTCGTCGCTGAACGTGAACTCCACTTGTCCTCCCGCCGACATCTCGTCGGCTCCTCCGCATGATGGGGCCCCTGCCCCATCAGCGGCCGTCCGGCGCCGGAATCCTCGGCACGGACCTGACGTCAGTGTCACGTTACGCTACGGCCCACTCATGGACTTTGCGTATTCGGAAAGGGACGAGGCCTTCCGGGCCGAGTTGCGGGGGTGGCTCGACGAGGAGCTGCCGAAGTTCCTCGTCGAGTGGTCGTCGGACGACGACGATGATGCCGCCGACCACGACGGCGGGTCGGGCGTCATGCGGCAGATGGAGCGGCGCCGGGCCTGGCAGCGCAAGCTCAACGAAGGCCGGTGGGCCGCCATCACCTGGCCCGAGGAATGGGGCGGGCGCGACGCCTCGGTCACCGAGTCGATGATCTACAGCGAGGAGATGGCCCGCTACCGCACCCCGGGCATCTACAACGCCAACGGGCTGTGGCAGATCGGCCCCATGATCATCCAGTGGGGCACCGACGACCAGAAGAACCGCTGGATCCCCAACATCCTCAACGCCGACGACCACTGGTGCCAGGGCTTCACCGAGCCCGAGGCGGGTTCCGATCTCGCCAACCTCCGCACGACCGCCGTGGCCGATGGCAATGAGTACGTGCTCAACGGTCAGAAGATCTGGATCTCGTCGGCGCACATCGCCAAGTGGGGCCTGTTCCTCGTCCGCACCGACCCCACCGCCATCGAACGCGACGCGAAGCACGAGGGCATCACCGCGCTCATCATCGACCTCGAGGTCGACGGCGTCGACATCCGGCCCATCCGCGACATCGCCGGCGAGGAGATGTTCTGCGAGGTGTTCTTCGACGACGCCCGGGTGCCGGTCGAGTACCGCCTCGGCGGCGAGGGCGAGGGCTGGCAGGTGGCGATGGGCACCCTCGGCCACGAACGGGTCGGGACGGCCGGGCTGGCCATCTCGATGCGCCAGGACCTCCAGGCCATCGTGAACCTGGCCAAGGCGGAGAACCCGGAGGCGCTCGAAGACCCCGAGATCCGCGAGCGGATCGCCCGGGTGCACACCGACGTGGAGTACACCCGGCTGCTCAACTACCGGGCGCTCTCACGCATCCTCAAGAACGAGAAGCCGTGGCCCGAGGTGCCGCTGGCCAAGCTCCAGTGGAGCCACCTCGCCCAGACCATCGCCGAGCTGGCCGTCGACCTGCTGGGGCCGGCGGGAATGATGGCCCGGGGCGCGCCCGACGCCGTCGACGGCGGCAAGTGGAACCGCCTCCACGTCTACCAGCGCTTCACCTCGATCGGCGCCGGCACCACCGAGGTCCAGAAGAACATCATCGCCGACCGCGCCATCAAACTCCCGCGGAAATGACCAGACCCTGTGTGCGCATTCAGCGTCGAATACCGACGCTGAATGCACACAC
>CAZTOV010000017.1:1978-32508 GCA_964615175.1 uncultured Burkholderiales bacterium | reverse complement strand
GCCTCGCCCGCGAAGTCGTGCGGGCGCTGAACGACCACCGCAAGGCCATCGGCCTGGACCTCGCCGACCGCATCGAGGTCCAGGCTGCTGCCGGCGGCGATCTCAAGGCGGCGCTCGACCGCCACGGCGACTGGATCGCCGCCGAGGTGCTGGCCGAGGCCTGGACCGTCGACGGCGACGTCGGCGGTGAGGGGGACGCCGCCGAACTCGACATCGAAGGCGCCCCGCTGCGAGTCACCGTCCGGAAGCGGTGACCCGACCGAGTTCTTGACTGCGTTTTGCCCGCTGAGCGGGCAAAACGCAGTCAAGAACGAGGGGTCAGCGGCGGTTCAGCTCGGCGTCGATCTTGGAGAGGACGCCCTTCCGAGCTTTGTTCTTCTTCTCGTAGGAGCGCACGACCTCGAGCTCGACCTCGGTGAGCTCGTCGAGCACCGACGCCACGTCGCCGACGTTCAGATCGTCGTAGTCGGCGATCGGGAAGGCGTCGCTCTCGGCTGCGTCGCCGCCACCGAGCAGCTCGTCGATGCGGCCCAGCACGGTCGTGCGGCCCTTGCCCGCCTCCTCGCGCTCGCGCACTTCCTCGAGCTCGTCATCGTCGAGTTCCGGAAGCAACGGCACGATCTCCGACACCTTGAGGTCGTCGTAGTCCGCGATCGGGAACTCGGCCCCCTCGGCCCACTCTTCTTGGCCGGCGGCGAGCAGCTCGTCGATGCGGCCCAGCACGGTGGCGCGGCCCTTGCCCGCCTCCTCGCGCTCGCGCACTTCCTCGAGCTCGTCGTCGTCGAGTTCCGGAAGCAACGGCACGATCTCCGACACCTTGAGGTCGTCGTAGTCCGCGATCGGGAACTCGACATCCTCGGCTTCGGCACGCTCGCGCTCGGCTTCCTCCTCGTCTTCGTCGCCTCCGGATTCCTCACCGGCAGCGGCTTCGAGCTGCGGACGGTCGCGGACGACCGTGAGGATCAGGAAGACGCCGGCGGCGAAGCTCGAGGCGATGGACACGATCACCAACGGCAGCCCCGAGCTGAGGAGACCGATCACGAGCGTGACCGCGGCAACGATCACCAGGACCAGGCTCACGTAGAACACGACAAACGTCCTCCTTCAGAGGTCTCGGACGCGCAGCATCCTAGTCAGGCGGACGGGACAGATTCGGGTTCGGCGATCACCCGTGCCGGCGGAACACCGACCGCAGGCGACTCCCGTCGGGGATTCCGTCGTCGAGCCGGTCCCAATCCGGGGTCTCGTCGTAGCTTCTGGCATCGGCGTCGGCGGCATCCTGGTCGAAGAATTCCGGCTCGTCAGCGGGCGCGTCATCGCGAGGCCTGCCGGCCACATCGTCGAGCACGATCTCGTGACCGGTCGAGTTGCCGGCCGGGCCCGACTCCACGCCGGTCTCCCCGACGGAATCGTCGGTGTCATGGATCGCTTCCACCTCGCCGGAATCGTCGGTGGGGCCGAGGGGGGTCTCGTCGGTGACCGCCGCTCGGAGTTCGCTGAAGAAATCGTCGTCGGCCTCGTCGTCGACCTCGCGCCGGCGGCGCCGGCGGCGCGAGGGCAGCAGATCGGCCATCCCCGCGTCGAGATCGGCGAAGGCGTCGAAATCGGTGTGCTCGTCGACCGGATCGTCGATTCGCTCACCGGCGCCGGCCCGTTCATGGACCTCGTGAGTGGCGTCTTCGGCCGGGACATGGCGTGCCTCGACGGGTTCCGCCGGGACTTCTGCCTCGGCATCCTCCGAGGCTTCGTCGCCGCCGACGGGTCCCAGAGGAGCGTCCACGGGCTCCCCACGGAGGTCGGGATGCGCAGGGACGGTGGGCATCGGACGGGAATCGATGCGGCCGATCTCGGCCTCGAGGAACTCGCGGAGTCGCCGACGATGGTCGCCGGCCGCCTCCTCGAGGCTCTCGACGTCGGCGAGCAGCGCATCGCGGCGCCGGCCCAGCTCGCGCACCTCACCCTCGAGACGCCGGCGCTCAGCGATGGCGACCCGTCGGGCCTCCTCCTCGGCCCCCGACACGATGGAGTGAGCCTGCACCTCGGATTCGGAGAGCACCCGCCGGGCTCGCTCCTGGGCCTCGGACACGGCGGCATCGGCGGTGCGCTGGGCGAGCAGGAGCGTACGGCGAAGCATCTCGTCGGCCTCACGGCCCAGCCCGGCCTCGTCCTCGACCTTGGCCAGGCGCTCGGTCAGCCGCTTGACCTGCGCCTGGAGGCGTTCGATGGTGCCTGCGACCTGGTCGAGCAACTCGTCGACGTCGTCCTGGCGGTATCCGCGCCACGCCTCGCGCAGCTCGATGGTCCGCAACTGATGCGGGGTGACATCCATTTATCTCACCCGCCGACATCTCGTCGTGGCCTGCTCACAGATCATGCGCGGAAGCGTACCGATGGGGCGTCTCGGAGCGGTGGATGCCCGAGGCCCTTCCGGGTCTAGGGGCGAGGGTCAGCAGATGGCAGCGCGGAGGATGCTCAGGCCGACGAACACGATGATCGGCGAGAGGTCGAACGCCATGCCCGATCCACCGATCGGCGGGATCAGCCCACGTACGGGCGCCAGCACGGGCTCGGTGATGTCGTAGAGGAGCCGGTGGACGCTCGCCAGGCCCGACCCGGGCTGTACCGGGAACCAGGACAGGATGATGCGGGCGAAGAGTACGAAAAAGTAGACGAGCAGGAAGGCACACACGAGGTCGATCACGAATGAGCCTCCCGCCTCATCTCGTCAGGCGCTGTACAGGCCACGGGCTTGGAGCCGCTCTTTCTCCTCGGCGGAGACTTCGACGTTGGCCGGTGTGAGGAGGAACACCTCGTCGTGGACCCGTGACATCGAACCGCCGAGCGCGTAGGTCAATCCGCTCGAGAAGTCGATGAGGCGGCGTTGGAGATCACGGTCGAGGCCCTGGAGGTTGAGGATCACCGGCTGGGTGACCTTCAGGCGATCGCCCACTTCCTGGGCGTCGTTGAAGCCTGCGGGCTCGACCACGTGGACCTTGGTGGACGCCTGGTCCATCGTCCGCACCACCGACGGACGTTGCGGTGCGGGCAGGCCGTCCCCACCACCCCCACCACCCCGCGTGACGGCATCGGACCGCACCGTGCGCACGGCGCTCGACGACGTCTGCACCGGTCGCGTGGGATCGTCGGGCGGGACCTCCCGCGGTTGGGGTTGCGGTTGCGCGCGCGGAGCGTCGTCGTAGCCGTAGTCGTAGTCATAGTCGTACTCTTCGTCGTCGACGAGCCCCAGGTACACCATGGCTCGTCGCCACATCGACGCCATCGGTCACGCCTCCCTTCCCGCGCCAGATTATCGACACCTACCCCGAAACGGGGTCACCCGACTCACCCCTGGTCGCGGGAACCGAACAGCGTGGTGCCGAGACGCACCGCCGTGGCCCCTTCCTCGACGGCGATCTCGTAGTCGCCGGACATGCCCATCGACAGCGCGGAGACCCCCACGTCGGCGGCCAACTCGCGCAGGCGGGCGAAGTGCGGTCGGGGATCTTCCCCGAGCGGAGGCACGGTCATGAGGCCCTCCACCTCGAGGTCCAGTTCCCGGAGGCCCCCGACGAGCGCCTCGGTCTCGCCGGGCGCGCACCCACCCTTCTGCCCTTCGCGTCCCACGTTGACCTGCACGAAGACCCGGGCTCCGGGAGCATGGCTCGCGATGGTCTCACCCACCCGGAGGCGGTCGACCGAGTGCCACCGAGCGACCAGCGGGGCGAGCTTCTTCACCTTGTTGCGCTGGATCCGACCCACGAAGTGCCATTCGGCGGGTGCCGGGCCCCCGGTCTCGTCGAGCGCGGCCGCCTTCTCGAGCAGCTCCTGCGCCCGGTTCTCACCGATGGCGTCGAGCCCGGCGCCCACGGCGGCCGAAACCGTGTCGGCCCCGAACGTCTTCGTCACGGCGACGATCTGCACCTCGCCCGCGTCGCGACCCGCGCGCTCGGCCGCAGCGCGGATCCGGTCCTGGACCCCACGCAGGCGCTCGGCGATCTGGTCGGTCGTGGGGCCCGTCATGGCATCCGGGCCACCAGAAGGCCCTGCCGCCCCGTCGCCCCCGATTCCCCGGCGTCACGACGGTGCGAGAAATAGTCGGGTGAGCAGGCGGTGCAGACGGGGATCTCGCGCATCTCCGGCACGCCCACCTCCGCGAGGGCCCGGCGCACCACCGAGGGAAGGTCGAGGGCGGGAGATCCGGCGGTGGTCGTCGCGCGGACCTCGTCGCCGAACCGACCGGCGACCCGGTCGAGGTCGGCCTCGCCGAACTCGTAGCAGCACGGCCGGATGCACGGTCCGAGCACTCCGACACGGGGAGCACCCGCAACCCGGGAGACCGTTTCCACCGCCGAGCCGACGACGCCCTCGAGGAGGCCTCGCCAGCCCCCGTGGACGGCCGCCACCGCGCCGGGACCGAGGAGCGCCAGCGGCACGCAGTCGGCGGTGAGGATCAGGCCCGCCCGCCTCGGCTCGGTGACGACCACGGCGTCGGCATCGACGCGTTCATCGGTCGACCGGTCGTCGACGACCGTCGCGGTGCCGTGCACCTGGCGGAGGGGAACCCACCGGTCGGGTGCGACGCCCACGAGCCGTCCCGCGACCTCACGGTTGGCCGCCACCGCCTCGGGGGCGTCGCCCTGGTCGGTGGAGAGGTTCAGCGTGTCGTACGGCGGTGCCGACCGACCGCCGTGGCGATCGGTGAACGCCAGTCGGGAACCGTGGAGGTCGAGGCGATACCAGCCCATGGCGTCAGTATGCCCACCCGCGGGAGATCTTCCGCCGAGCCGGCCCGATCAGGTCGGGGAAACTCGGCGCCCGGGGACGGCCGGCAGCTACTTCAGGAACGAGGGAACGTCGAACTCGTCGGAGCCGAGTTCGAGGTCCTCCTCCTCGAGCTCGGTGTCGGCCAGGCCGATGGTGCTGCGGTCGGGCCGGCCGCCGGTCTCGAAGCGGTCGAAGCCGGCCGCGATCACGGTCACCCGGACCTCCTCGCCGAGCGCGTCGTCGATCACCGCGCCGAAGATGATGTTGGCGTCGGCGTGGGCGGCCTGGGCGATGATCTCGGCGGCCTCGTTGACCTCGAAGAGTCCGAGGTCGGACGGTCCCGAGATGTTGAGGAGGATGCCGCGGGCACCCTCGATGCTGGCCTCGAGCAGCGCGCTCGAGATGGCGGCACGCGAGGCGTTGACCGAGCGGTCCTCCCCCGACGCGTAACCGATCCCCATGAGGGCCGAGCCGGCGTTGGTCATGATCATCTTCACGTCGGCGAAGTCGGTGTTGATCAGGCCCGGCGTGGTGATGAGATCGGTGATGCCCTGCACACCCTGGAGCAGGATCTCGTCGCACATCTTGAAGGCGTTGACCATCGACGTCTTCTCGTCGGAGATCTGCACCAGCCGATCGTTGGGAATGACGATGAGGGTGTCGAGCTTGTCCTTGAGCTGACCGATCCCCTGTTCCGCCTGCACGGCGCGCCGCCGGCCCTCGAAGCCGAACGGACGGGTGACGACACCGATGGTGAGGGCACCGAGGCTCTTGGCGATCTCGGCGACGATCGGCGCGCCCCCGGTCCCCGTGCCGCCACCCTCACCGGAGGTGACGAAGACCATGTCGGCGCCCTTGAGGACCTCCTCGATCTCTTCACGGTGCTCCTCGGCGGCGGCCCGGCCCACTTCGGGGTCGGAGCCCGCGCCGAGACCACGCGTCAGCTGACGGCCGATGTCGAGCTTGACGTCGGCGTCGCTCATGAGGAGGGCCTGGGCGTCGGTGTTGACCGCGATGAATTCCACGCCCTTGAGCCCGGCGTCGATCATGCGGTTGACGGCGTTGCAACCGCCGCCACCGATCCCGACGACCTTGATGACTGCCAGGTAGTTCTGAGGTGCTCCCACCATGACCGGATCCCTTGTGAGTCCCGTTGTGACTCCCCGTACGGGGACGGGCGCCTGGAACGCGCGCCGGGTGCAGGTGTGACCAAACCTTCAACCTGTGGTTGAGGGTTACGTCAACCTGCACATGAGGTTAGAGTACTTGATGTGGTCTGCGTGGTCAATGAGCAGACCCTCCGTCCGCCTCGGGGTCAACCGGCGGCGGCGTCCTCGCTCTCGCCCGGCTCCTCGTCCGGGCCGGCCCCGCCGGAGGGCTCCTCGGGGGGCGGCTCCGGCTCGGGCAGTTCCGCCTGGGTCCGCACCGCGGGCACCGACGGCACCCGCACGTCGACCAGGTACACCGTCCGCTCCCCCAACTCGTCGAGCACCGCCTCGAACGCCGCCCACTTCTGGGCCAGACCGTCGGCCGAGCCGAACCTGACGATCTCCACGCCCTCGACGTCGAGGACGAAGCCGGTCGACGCCCGGTGCACACCGAGCACCCGGCCCCGCAGGCCGTCGGGGACGCTGGAGGCGATGGCCAGCACCGACTCGGCGTGTTCGAGCCGCTTGCCGGGCTCGGGTACGGCGCGCGGGTGATCGAGCTGGGGCAGCCGCGCCGGAGGTCGGCTCCGCACGTCGAGCACCCGGCCGGTCTCGTCGACGAGCACCACGCGGCCGGAGGCGTCGTCCTCCTCGGCATCGCCGGATTCGGTCGAACCGTCATCGACGGCGACCCAGCCCACCGGTGAGCGCTCGACGATCTTTACTACGAGCGTCCCGGGAAACGACCACTCGACGGCGGCGTCCTGGATCCACGGCAGGTTCTCGACACGGGAGGCCACCGCTCCCCGGTCGATGAGCAGCAACGGCTCTCCCCGCTCGAGCGCAGCCACGTCACGGACCTCGGCGGCGTCGGCACGCTGCGTGCCTCGGACCGCGACGTCTTCGAGGTCGAGCAGCGACGACTGGATCGCCAGCCAGCCGAGACCGCCCACCGTGAACAGTCCCGTGACCAGGACCAGCGCCCGGGTACGCCACCGGCCCCGTTGCCGGGCGACGGCGGTCCGTCGCGCCTGGACTCGCGGGTGGGTCGACGCACCGGTTCGGGAACGGCGGCGCGAACGAGTCCGTGTACTCATCCGCCGTCGGCCTCCTCGAACCCGACCAACGTCAGCTCGGGTTCCAACCGCACGCCGGTCCGGTCCTCGACCGTGCGCTGGACCTCGCGGACGAGCCGGTAGACGTCGTCGGCCGTCGCACGATTGCTCGCCTGGAAGAAGTTGGCGTGCTTCTCCGAGACCTCGGCTCCCCCGATCCGGTGGCCCTTGAGCCCGCAGGTGTCGATGAGCCGCCCGGCCGAGTCGCCGGGCGGGTTGGTGAAGACCGACCCCGCGTTCGAACCGCCGGGCTGGTGCTCACGCCGCCACCGGACGACCTCGGCGATCCGCTCCGAGCACCGGTCCGGGTCGTCGGGCGCGACCTCGAACCGCGCTCCGGTCACGACCTCGGTCGCGGTGACCGCCGAGCGTCGGTAGGCGAAGTCGAGTTCATCGGGCCCGCGGTCGAGCGTGGTCCTCTCGAGCAGATCGAACGTCGTCGCCGACACGAGCACCTCGGCCGTCTCGCGCCCGTGGCCGCCGGCGTTCATCCGGACGGCTCCTCCCACGGAGCCGGGGATCCCCACGTAGAACTCGAGCCCGGTTCGGCCGGCGGTTGCGCACCGGCGCGCCAGTTGGGGCAACGCCATCCCACCCCCGGCCTCGACGGTCTCGTCGTGAACCACCACCTCGTCGAAATCTCCACCCAGGTGCACGGCGAGCCCGGGGAACCCGGCGTCGGCGACCAGGAGGTTCGATCCCCGACCCACCAGCAACACGGGCGGACGGCGATCGGCCACGACGCGGCCCACGGCTTCGAGATCGGTGTCCCGGCGCACCTCGACGAGCACCGCTGCCGGTCCGCCGAGACGATAGGTCGAGAACCCGGCGAGCGGGACGTCGCGTCGAACCTCGCCCTCGACTTCGCGGCGCAGAACATCGGCCAGCGCGTCGGCGGCGGCGTGGTCGAGCGCCCCCGAGAACTCGGTCATGAGACCCGTGCCAGCCAGGCGTCGGTGGCCGAGGTGACGTCGCCCGCGCCGAGCGTGAGCACCACGTCGCCGGCCCGTGCCAACCGTTGCACCACGCCCTCCACGTCGCTCAGGCGAGGGAGGTACAGCACCCGGGTCGCCGGATGGGTGTCGAGCACCGCACCGAGGACGAGGCGCCCCGAGACGCCGGGGCGGGGGGCCTCGCCCGCGGGGTAGACGTCGGTGAGGACGAGCACATCCGCGTCGTCGAACGAGTGGGCGAACTCATCCCAGAGCGTCTCGGTGCGGCTGAAGCGATGGGGCTGGAAGATGACCACCACGCGCTCCCACGGACCTTCCCGTGCGGCCCGGATGGCGGCCTCGACTTCCGTGGGAAGGTGCGCGTAATCGTCGACGACGGTGACCCCGTCGACGGTGCCGCGGAACTCGAAGCGCCGCGACACACCGGCGAACCGACCCAGCGCAGCGGTCACGGCATCGGGCGGCGCGCCGAGTTCGACGGCCATGGCGGCGGCCGCAGCGGCGTTCAGGGCGTTGTGGCGCCCCGGGACGGGCAGGTCGACGGTGATGGTGTCCCCCTGGGACTCGATCATGAAGCGGCATCCGGCCGAGCCCGTCGTGGACGCGAGCGACTCGAACGCGGCGATCCGGTAGTCGAGGCCGTCGGAGAACCCGTACGTCACCACCCGTCCCGCGGCATGCCCGACGAGTTCGGCCGACCGGTCGTCGTCGCCGAAGACCACGGCTGGGCCCGGTGCCTCGGCCACGAAGCGACGGAACGCATCACGGAGCGGCTCGAAGCCCCCGTAGAACTCGAGGTGGTCGGGTTCGACGCTCGTGACCACCACCGCCTCGGCCTCGAGCTCCACGAAGGTGGCGTCGCTCTCGTCGGCCTCGACGACCAGCCACTCGCCTTCGTCGTGCACCGCATTCCCGCCGACCTCGTTGACGTCGCCTCCGATCAGGAACGACGGGCGCCACCCGGCCTCGCGAAGCACCAGGGCGAGCATCGACGAGGTCGTGGTCTTTCCGTGGGTGCCGGATACGGCGATCGTCCGTCGCGTGCGGGTGATGAGGCGGAGGCACTCGGCTCGCCGGAGGACGGGAACGCCTCGTTCACGCGCCGCTTGCACCTCGGGATTCGACTCGGGGATGGCGGTCGAGACCACGACGGCGTCGAGCGCGGCGGGGAGGTTCGACGGGTCGTGGCCGACGTGGCAGACGACGCCCTGGGCGCGGAGACGTTCGAGGGTGGTCGACTCCTTGAGGTCGCTCCCGCTGACCCGGTGGCCGGTACGGCCGAGGATGGTGGCGATGCCGCTCATCCCGGATCCGCCGACCCCGACGATGTGCAGTGAGCGCGGGGCCTCGAGGTCGACAGGAAGGGACGACGCGTCAGCGGGAGCCATCGGCGACCCCCTCGACCAGATCGGCGAGATCGGATGCCGCCCTCGGCCGAGCCAGGGAACGGGCGGCCTCGGCCATGGAACGGAGGCGATCGGGATCGTCGACCAGTCGGTCGAGCTCGCTCGCCAGCCGCTCGGTGGTGCATTCGTCGTCGGGCACGAGGACCGCCGCGCCGACCTCGACGAGGGCCTCGGCGTTGCGGGTCTGGTGGTCGCCGGGGGCGCCGGGCAACGGGACCAGCACCGAAGGCACCCCTCCCGCCGCCAGTTCCGCGACCGTCACCGCACCGGCGCGGCACACCACGACGCCGGCCTCCGCGTACCGAGCTGCCATGTCGCTCTCGTAGGGGCTGAGCGTGTAGTCGAGCTGGTCGTCACTCCCCTGCAGGCTCGCGAGCGTCTCCACACACTCAGCATGGTTTCTCCGCCCGGTCACGTGACGGATCCGTCGGTCGGTGCGATGGCGCCACCGCCCGACCAGGCCGAGGACGGCGTCGTTGATCCGACGGGCCCCGAGGCTGCCGCCGAAGATCAGCACGAGAGGGTGTTCGAGATCGGGTGATCGGTCGAGACTGGTGATGGCCCCGCGCACCGGGTTCCCCACGAGGACCCCGCCTGCGAGAGGGGTGTCGGGCAAGGAGATCGCCGCCCGGGCGCCGAGCCGGACCGCGATCCGATTGGCGAGACCCGGAACGGCGTTCTGCTCGTGGACGACGACCGGGATCCGGCGGAGGCGAGCGGCGACGACGCACGGAAGCGACGCGTAGCCTCCGACCCCGACGACGACCGCGGGGCGCTCCCGTCCCACGATCCGCAGGGCGCGGAAGAACGCCACCACCGAGCCCCACAACGCCCCCAGGTTGGCGAGCGTCACGCGGCGCTGGAGGCCTCGTCCCGGCAGGAGGTCGATCGCAAAGCCGGCCTCGGGCACCGCCGTGGCCTCGAGACCCCGACGGGCTCCGACGAAGCCGATCCGGTCGGACGGGAATCCCCGCCGGACCAACTCTTCGGCGAGGGCGAGTGCGGGGTACACGTGGCCACCTGTCCCCCCGCCGGTGATCAGGACGCGAGCGTGGCGCTCCCGGGACCGCACCTCGACCTCAACGACGCGAGCCGCCCGAGCGCTCACGCGCCCGCGCGGGCATCTGCGCCTGGCGGGCCACGTTCACGAGCACCCCTGCGGCAGCCATGGTGAACACGAGGGCCGACCCCCCGAACGAAACGAACGGGAGCGGCACGCCGGTGATGGGGAGCAGCCCGACGGTGGCGCCGATGTTGATGACCGCCTGGCCCACGATCCACACCGTGATGCCGATGGCGATGAGCTCGCCGAAGCGGTCGGGTGCCCTCACCGCGGTCCGCAGCCCGAGGACCCCGAGGACGGCGAACAGCGCGACCACGAGGAATGCACCGAGCAGGCCCAACTCCTCGCCGATCACAGCGAAGATGAAGTCGGTGTGGGCGTTGGGGAGGAACAGCCACTTCTGGCGACCGGCGCCGAGGCCCACTCCGAAAAGGCCGCCACTCCCCAGGGCAATGAGCGACTGCACCGCCTGGTACCCGGTGTTCCCCGCGTCGGCGAAGGGGTCGAGGAACGACAACACGCGTGCCCGCCGGTACGAGGCCGACAGCGCCAGCACCACCGCGGCCGTGAGGCCGACCGCCGCCAGGGGGACGAGCTGACGGAGCCGGATGCCTCCGACGAAGAGAAGGGCGCCCACGATGAGGGCCAGGATCACGGTCGTGCCCATGTCGGGTTGTCTGAGGACGAGGAGGGCGAAGGCGCCGAACACGAGCAGGACCGGTCGCAGCACGAGTCGCCACTCGCCGATGTCGTCGGACCGTCTCACGAGGAGGTCGGCGACGAAGATGACGATGGCCAGCTTCGCCAGCTCCGAGGGCTGGAACGTGAACGACCCGATCCCGATCCACCGCGACGACCCGCTGGCGTGCACCCCGAGACCCGGGATGAACACCAGCACGAGCAACCCCGCGACCACGACGAGCAGGGGGATCGAGATGCGCCGCAGATTCCGGTAGTCGAAGCGGGACGCCAGCACGAACGCGGTCAGTCCCAGCACCGTCCACAGGACCTGGCGCTGGACGAAGACCCATGACGAGCCGTAGTTCTCGAGTGCCACCACCGACGACGCCGACATCACCATGACGAGCCCCACCACGTTGAGCGCGACGACCGTGGCCACCAGCGTGACCGCCGAGCCTCCCCGCAGGCGCTCAGCCATCGGCGTGCTCCTCACCGTCGGCGTGCTCCTCACCGTCGGCGTCGATCCGCCGCCGTACGCAAGTACTGAAGTCGTCGCCGCGGGCGGCGTAATCGGCGTAGGTGTCGTGGGACGAGCACGCAGGCGAGAGCAGCACCGCGTCGCCCGGCTCGGCGAACGCCACTGCCTGGTCGACCGCTTCGGCCATCGACCCCACCGTGGCGCACGGACGCAGATCCTTGAACACCGCCTCGACCTCGGCGGCAGCCTCGCCCATCGCCACCACCGCACGCACGCGGTCGGCGGCTTCGGCCAGGGGACCGAGCGAGAGGCCCTTGTTGCGGCCTCCGGCGATCAGGACGGCCGACTCGAACCCCCCGAGTGCCATGAGGGTCGCGTGGGGGTTCGTCGCCTTCGAATCGTCGTAGAACCGCACCCCACCAGCTTCGCTGACCAGCGTCAGGCGGTGGGGGAGGCCCTCGAAGGTGCGCAGGGCATCGGCGACCCCTTCGGCCGTCGCGCCCGCCTCCCGAGCCGCCGCTGCGGACACCAGCGCGTTCACGACGTCGTGGGGTCGGGTGCGCGGAAGCTCGTCGAGGTCCGCCACGACGGTCCCGTCGGGAGCGGTAAGACCCCCGTCCTCGACACGCCAAGTGTCAGCGCCGCCACTGACCGCACACCTCAGCAGCCGGGCGGGTGCACGGTCGGCCAGCGCGGACGCCACCGGATCGTCGGCGTTGACGACGAGCACGTCGTCGTCGGCCTGGTTGGCGAACACCTTGGCTTTGGCGTTGCGGTAGTGCTCGACGTCCGGGTGCCAGTCGAGGTGGTCGTCGGCGACGTTGAGGAGCACGGCGACCTTCGGACGGAAGGCATCGGTGTACTCGAGCTGGAACGACGACACCTCGGCGACGACCACGTCGACGTCGTCGTCGACGGCCTCGACCAACGGGCGACCGATGTTTCCCGCGGCGGCTGCGGTGATGCCCGACGAGCGGAGCATGCGGGCGATGAGGCTGGTCACGGTGGTCTTCCCATTGGTCCCGGTCACGGCCACGATCGGCACCTCGGCGCCTCGGGACGCCATCTCGATCTCGGACACCACCGAGACCCCGGCCTCGGCCGCCACGGCATAGACCGGGTGATGGGCCGGCACGCCCGGGCTCGGCACCACGAGGTCGGCGTCCCGCGCCAGTTCGCGGAGGCGGTCCTCGTCGGGGGCGACGACCACCGTGCCGCCCATCGCCTCGACGGCGGCGACCCGCTCGTCGTGACCGGGCCGGTCGGCGAGGTCCTCGGCGACGGTGAACGACCACCCCCGCTCGTGGGCGTGGCGGGCCAACGCCTCGCCGGTCACCCCGAGCCCGATGATCAGGAGGTCCATCAGCCTGCCGCCCGGGTCGATCGCGGCGAACTTTGGCGTCTGGCCCACCTTTGAGGTGGTCCCGCCCCCAAAGTTCGCCCCGGTGCCATCAATCCAGGGCTCCCGGGGCGGTGATGAAGTCCGCGTAGAAGACGCCGAGGCCGAGGGCGACGAGCAGTCCGGCGATGAGCCAGAACCGCACGATCACGGTGAACTCCGGCCATCCGAGCAGCTCGAAGTGGTGGTGGATGGGGGCCATGCGGAACCAGCGCCGTCCGAACCCTCGGAAGGTGACGATCTGGATCATCACCGAGAGCGTCTCGATCACGTAGAGCCCGGCCAGGACAGGCAGCAACAGGTGGGTTCGTGTCATGAGGGCCAATCCGGCGACCGCGGCACCGATGGCGAGCGATCCCGTATCGCCCATGAAGATCCGGGCCGGAGCGGCGTTGTACCAGAGGAAGCCGGCGCAGGCTCCCATCATGGCGGCGGCCACGATGGCGAGGTCGAGCGCTTGTTCGGGCGGCACGTCGTAGATCGCCTGGTTCCTCACCTGCCAGAAGGCGATGATCACGAACGCGCTGAACACCATCGCCGCCGACCCGGACGCGAGCCCGTCGAGCCCGTCGGTGAGATTGACCGCGTTGGACGCCCCGATGATGAGGAACACCGCCCAGATCGCCCACACCCACGTACCGAGATCGAGATCGAGGTCGCGGGTGAACGACAGACGGGTGGACGCGTCGGCCCACTGGAGTGCGAGGAGGGCAAAACCGCTCCCCACGACGAGCTGACCGGCGCTCTTCTGACGCTTCTTGAGTCCCAGGTTCCGCCGGTGGCGAATGCTCAGGTAGTCGTCGATGAAGCCGACGGTCGCGAGCCCCAAGATCGCCACCATCACGGCGATTCCGGCCGCGTGGAACTCGCCGGTCCGGATGTGGGCGATGCCGTAGCCGAACAGCGCGGCCCCCACGATCGCCACCCCACCCATCGTCGGCGTACCCGCCTTGGTGTGGTGACCCTCCGGGCCGTCGTCGCGGATGAGCTGGCCGATGTTGCGGCTCTGGAGGTACCGGATGAGCACCGGCGTGCCCACCAGGGCGAGGATCAGCGAGCTGGCGGCGGCGAGCAGCAGGCCGATCATGCACTCACCCCTCCCGCCGTGGCGTGCAGGGCTTCGGCAACGCGCTCGAGGCCGACGACGCGGCTCGCCTTCACCAGGACGGCGTCACCGTCCTTCACTTCGGCGAGAACGACGGCGATCGCGTCGTCGACACCACCGACCTCGCGGACATCGCACCCTCCCTGGCGAGCTTCGGACGCCAGCGGTACCGCCGCCGAACCGACTGCCACCACGACGTCGATCTCCCGCTCGGCCGCCAAGCGTCCGATCGAGGCGTGCTCCGCCTCGGCCCGGTCGCCCAGCTCGGCCATCTCGCCGAGGACGGCCCAACGCGCCCCGCGCACGTCGACGTTGGTCAACGCGTCGAGCGCGGCCGACATCGAATCGGGATTGGCGTTGTAGGCGTCGTTCAGCACGATCACTCCAGCCGGGGTCACGTCGACCTCCAGCCGCCAGGCCGAGCTCCGCGCCTGCTCGATTCCGGCGACGGCATCGTCGAACTCGGCGCCGACGATCACCGCGGCCGCCACGGCGAGCCCCCCGTTGACCGCTTGGTGGGCGCCCCGGACCTCGAGGCGAGGACGCGCGGAGCCCCAGGGGGTCTCGAGGCGGAACCGCGGGCGGAGGTGCCCGTCGACTGCGACGGCGGAGACCCTGACATCTGCAGCCGGGTCCCGGCCAACCGTCACCGTGGGGGCCGACGACCGCGCGAGCAGCGGCTCGGCCCACGCATGGTCGATGCCCACCACCCCGTGGCCGTCGGAGGGCAAGGCTTCGAGCAGCTCCCCCTTGGCCTCGACGATCTCGGCCTCCGATCCGAACCGCTCGGTGTGGGCGGCGCCGATCATGGTGACGATCCCGACCTGCGGCCGGACGATCTCCGCCAGAGCCTTGATGTCGCCGATGCCTCGGGCTCCCATCTCGACGACCAGAGCGTCGGTATCCGGGTCGGCGGCCAGGAGGGTGAGGGGCACGCCGAGCTCGTTGTTGAACGAGGCCTCGCTCGCGACCACGCTCCGATCCGAGAGTGCAGCGGCGGTGAGGTCCTTGGTCGAGGTCTTCCCCGTGGACCCCGTGATTCCGATCACGGCGGCCGCCGGAGAGAGCTGGTGGCGAGCGTGGTTCCCGAGGCGACCCAGGGCGGACACCGTGTCGCTCACGACGACCAGCGGCAGCGGCGCGTCGCGTCCCTCCCGGCTGACGAGGGCGGCTGCCGCGCCCGCCCGGGCCGCGTCGTCGACGAAATCGTGGCCGTCGCGCTGATCCGCAACCGCCACGAAGAGCCCGCCCGGCTCGAGGGTGCGCGAGTCGATCGACGCCGACATCACCGGAACTTCGGGATCGCCGCCGACGATCTCGCCGCCGGTGGCTTCTGCGATCTGACCCAGGCTGACCTTCACGTCGAGCCCCGCCCCTTCGGCGACCGAGCGGCGAGGGTGTCAATGGCCTCTCCGACCGCCCGCCGGTCTTCGAAGGGGCGGACTTCCGAGCCGATGGTCTGGCCGGTCTCGTGACCCTTGCCCGCCACGATCACCACGTCGCCGGGACCCGCCTCACTCACCGCGAGACCGATGGCGGTGCGCCGATCGAGTTCGACCACGGCCTCGCTGCTCTTCGGCACCCCCTCGAGGATCTCGTCGACGATGGCGCGGGGATCCTCACTCCGGGGATTGTCGGAGGTCACGTAGACGACGTCGGCCCGCTCCCCCGCCACCCTGCCCATCGCCGGGCGCTTCTGCCGGTCTCGATCACCTCCGCAACCGAACACCACCATGACCCGCCCGGCAGCCAGCTCGCGGCCGGCCTCGAGCACCGCCGCCAGAGCATCGGGGGTGTGCGCGTAGTCGACCACGGCGGTGAAGTCCTGACCTCGCTCGACGCTCTCGAACCGCCCCGGGACGGGAGCGGCATGGGCGAGCCCGTCGACCACCGCCGCCTCGGGCAGACCGGCGGCGAACGCCGTAGCTGCCGCCGCCAGGGCGTTGGTGACGTTGAAACTCCCGGAGAGCGGCGTGCGGATACGACAGGGCTCGCCCGTCGCGGGCCCGTCAAGGACGAACTCGATCCCGGACGACGTGACCGACACGTCCTGCGCGACCAGGTCAGCCCCGCCGACATCCGGCACCGCACCGACGGCGAAGGTGATGGTCTCGATACCCACGTCACGGCAACGGGTGGCCAGCCCAGGTCCGCGCTCGTCGCCGACGTTCACGGCTGCCGCCCGGGTGCGCCGCGCGTCGAACAGCTGCGCCTTGGCGGCGAAGTAGGCGTCGAGCGAACCGTGATAGTCGAGATGGTCGTGCGAGAGGTTCAGGAAGGTGGCGGCGGCAAACTCCACGCCGTCGACCCGCCCCTGGCTGAGAGCGTGCGACGACACCTCCATCGCCACCAGACCCACGCCCTCGTCGCGCATGCGGGCGAGCAGGGCCTGGAGGTCGGGCGCCTCGGGGGTCGTGAGCGTGGCGTCGAGGGTACGGCCGGCGATCCGGGTGGCCACGGTGCCGACCACGCCGGGAACCAGGCCCGCGGCACGGCCGATCGACTCGAGAAGGAACGTGGTGGTGGTCTTTCCGTTGGTCCCGGTCACACCGCAGACCTTCATGGCGGCCGAGGGTCGCCCGTGGATCTCCGCCGCGAGAGGACCCATGGCGGCCCGCACATCCGGGACCAGCACCTGGGGGACGTCGACGTCGAGGAAACACTCCACGATCAAGGCAGCCGCCCCCGCCTCGACGGCGGCCTCGGCGAAGTCGTGCCCGTCGGCCGTCGTTCCCGGCACGCAGCAGAACACGTCTCCGGGCGCGACCCTCCGGGAGTCGTGGGTCAGGCCCACGACCTCCACGTGGTCATCACCACGCACTGCAACCGTCGTCGGCTCGTCGAGGGCACCGTCGACGAGATCGCGTAGCTCCACCGCTCACCTTCATCCTCGCCGGGGTGGACTCAGGCTACCGGTGATCGCCACCTCCTCCGAGGTGCCCACGGGCACCGGCGGTGGGTCGTCCGACCGGCTCGGCACTTCGCCGTCCGGGTACTTGGGCGGGACACCCTCGATCCGCAGGGCGTGCCGCATGATGCGCGAGAAGGTCGGGGCCGATACCACGCCGCCGAAGATGGGGCTGGGCTCGTCGAGGACGACGATGCCGGCGAGACGGGGGTTCTCGACCGGGGCGAAGCCCGCGAACGACGCCACGTGCTTGTCGCCGTAACCGCGACCGTTCTCCAGCGGCTTGCGAGCCGTCCCCGTCTTCCCGGCCACCGTGTACCCGGGAATGGAGGCGTTGGTACCGGTGCCCTCGGTCACCACGTCGGCGAGCATGTCGCGCATCATCTCGGCGGTGCGCTCCGACACGACCCGGCGCGCCTCGCCGACCGATTCGTCACGTCGCACGCCCTCGGCGTCGACCGTGGCGCGGACGAGGCGGGGCTCTCGCCACACCCCGTCGTTGGCGATGGTGGCGAACACGTCGAGCATCTGCAGCGGAGTCACGGCGAGGCCGTTGCCGATGGGAACGGTGCCGATGCTGGTGGGATACCAGTCGTCGGGGTCGAGGAGGAGCCCCGCGGACTCGCCGGGGAAGTCCAGACCGGTGTCGGCGCCGAAGCCGAAGGCCCGCAGATACCCGTCGAGGCGTTGCTCCCCGAGCATCTTGCCGACCATGATCGCCCCGACGTTCGACGAGTGCACGAGGATCTCGCGCACGCTCCACTGCTCCACCGGGTGCGGCTCGTGGTCGGTGAACACGTGGTCGGCGACCTGGAGGTGATCGGGCACCGAGAACGTGGTGCTCGGGGCGACCAGGCCCTCCTCGATGGCGCCGGCGAGGGTGATCACCTTGTTGGTGGACCCGGGCTCGTAGACGTCGGTGATGGCGCGGTTGCGAGCGGTGCGCGGATCGGGCGCCGTCGGGCCGGGACCGTCGGCCGCCGAGACGTTGGCCATGGCCAGGATGTCGCCGCTGGCCAGGTCGAGCACGATCGCCCTTCCACCCCGGGCGGAGAACTCGTTGACGGCGTCGATGAGCGCGCGCTCGGCCTCGAACTGGAGGCCGTGGTCGATGCTCAGGACGAGGTCGGAGCCCGGCACGGCGGCCACGTGGCGCCGCTGGCCCTGCGGGATCTCGCGACCCTGCGGGTCGCGTTCGACCACCAACTCACCGGGCTGTCCCGCCAGCACGTCGTCGTATTGCACCTCGAGGCCGCTCAAACCCTCGTTGTCGGTCCCCACCTTGCCAAGCACCGAACCGGCGAGATCGGAGGGATAGTGGCGCGCCGATTCCGGGACGAAGTGGACGCCCGGGAGCCGCAGGGACTCGACACGGGCAGCCACGGCGTCGTCCACCTTCCGGCGCAGGTACACGAAGGCCGCGTCAGGGTCCGACAGCCGCTCGACGAACGTCTCCTCGATCTGAGGGATCTCGCTCGGATCACCGGCGAGGAGCGGGGCGAGCTGCCGGGCATACCCGACGGGGTCGTCGACCACCCGAGGATCCGCCCACACCGTGTGCTGAGGCACCGAGAGGGCCAGCTCGTTGCCGTCCCGGTCGAAGATCGTGCCGCGCTCGGCGGCCAGGGTCACGCGTCGAACCCGTTGTTCGCGTCCGAGCTCGTCGAAGCGCTCCGACGACAGCGCCTGCACCTCGACGAGACGGAACCCGATGGCCATGAAGGCGAGTGACAGCATCACCAGGAGCCACGGCACCCGGCGGCGGGTCAAGGCTCGGGTGGCGTCCCGACCTCGTGGCGCTCGCCGCGGCGTCACCGGCGTCCTCGCTCAGGCCGCATGACGCCCCCCATGGCCTACGGCTCGGCAGCCAGGAAGGGCTTGACCTCGGCCCATGCCCGCGCCCCTTCGCCCGACGGACCAAAGGCGTCGTCCTCGTGGGACGGCGCCGTGAGATGGGTGACGGTGACCGGATCGACCATGCCCAGCTCCTGGCGGGCCAGCGCGAGGATCCGCTCGGGTGACGACAGGTGGGCGGTCTCGAGGCGCAGGCGCTCGAACTCCTGGCGTTCAACGTCGAGTTGCTGTTCGATCTGCTCGAGCTTGAACTGCGACTGGACGAGGAAGACGTTGAACGCGACCAGTCCGAAGACGGCCACGAGGGACACGACCACGGCGATGAACATCGTGAGTCGAAATCGGCGGCGGGGCGAGGAACGGACGACCCTGAGGTGACGCGGGCGACCCGCCGGCGCGCTCCGGCGGGGGACGGCACGCGCGGGCGCGGCGGTCATGCGGCGTCCTCTGCTTCTTCGCCGGTCTCGGGCACGACACGCTCGACGGCACGGAGGCGCGCGCTCTCGGCGCGCCGGTTGCGCGCCACCTCGTCGGGGCCCGGTCGGAGGGGCCGGCGGGTGAGCAGCCGGAACGCCCCGCCTCGCTCGGTCTGGCGGGTGGGGAGGCCCGGCGGGTGAACCCCGCCGGTGCCGGCATCGGCGAAGCGGCGCTTCACGATGCGGTCCTCGAGCGAGTGGTACGACAGCGCCAGGACACGACCATCCGGCACGACCACCGAGAGGGCAGCGTCCAGACCGGCTCGGAGGCGACCCAACTCGTCGTTGAGCGCGATGCGGAGCGCTTGGAAGGTCCGTCGGGCCGGGTGGGGCCCGGTACGGCGCGCACGCGCGGGAACGGCGTCGGTGATCACGTCGACCAGCTCGCCGGTGCGGTGGAGAGGGCGTCGCTCAACGATGCGGCGGGTGATGACGCGGGCGAACCGCTCCTCGCCGTACTCCCGGATGACGCGCTCCAGCTCGTCGGGCGTGGCGGTGTTGACCAGGTCGGCTGCCGTCTGGTGCTGCGTGGTGTCCATGCGCATGTCGAGAGGTCCGTCGTGTCGGTACGAGAAGCCGCGGCCGGGGTCATCGAGTTGAGGACTGCTGACACCGAGATCGAAGAGGACGCCGACCACGGGCGGGGACACGCGAGGTGGTTCGGACGTCGCTTCGCGCTCCGCTGTGCTGTTGCTTCCATCGCCGGATGCATCCCCGCGCTCCCTCGTTGGTGCGCTCGCGGGTCCCCCCGCGAGCTCGCCGAGACGCTCGTAGCGGGCGTGGAGGACTTCGACCCGGTCGCCGAAGCCGGCGAGGTTCCGGCGGGCCGCCGCCACCGCCGCCTCGTCTCGGTCGAGGCCGAGGAGCCGGAGGTCCGGCCGGGCCTCGAGCAGGCGCCGGGCGTGTCCCCCGCCACCGACGGTTGCGTCGACGACGAGGCCCGAAGGAACGTCACCGAGGAGTTCGACGACCTCGTCGGCCATCACCGGTTGGTGATCGAAGCCATCGGTCATCGGAACTGTCCCGGTCGGGGCTCCCCCGGTACCCGTCCAGCCCCCCGGTCGGCGAAACGCCGTCCGGTTTTCTCCCCGGATCGACTCGGATGGAAGCGGGCGGAGTAGGGGCCTCCCACCGTGCCGACCGGAGGGCTGGACGAGCACCAGTGCTCGACCCTCGCGGATCTTCTTGGTCGTCTTCGTGCGCCTCGTCGTTCTCCTGCTGTTGCTGCTGCTGTTCCTGATCCTGCTGCTCGGGTCACATGCCCATCTCGGGGCGACCCTCGCCGGCCCGGAGCGCCGAGTCCGCCGCCTCGACCTGATCGGTCCACTGCGCTGCGTTCCAGATCTCGATGTGAGTGAAGGCACCGGTCACCACCACGTCCTTGTCGAGGTCCGCGTACTCACGAAGGTTCTGTGGGATCGGGACCCGGCCCTGGCGATCGGGGCTCACCTCGGTGGCCCCGGCGAACAGTGACCGGGCGACCGCCCGCTCCTCGATGCCCTGGCGCATCAGTTCGCGGTTGCGGGTCGCCACCTGCTCCCACTCGTCGGGCGGGTACACGGCGAGGCAGCCCTCACGCGTCTTGGCGATCACCGCACCCTCCCCCAACTGGTCCCGGAACTTGGCCGGGAGGATGACGCGGCCCTTGGCGTCGATCGTGTGCTCGAACTCACCGAGGAACTGCATCCCCACCTCGTGCCCGGGTTTTGCACCCCAGTCATTCCTGCTCCCGTTCGATGGGCTCCCGTGGGCTCCACAAGAATCCACCTCGCTCCACTTGCCGCCACCCTACGCCACCCTTCTCCACCCGTCAACCCCAAGATCCCCCACTTCCCCCCACAAAATCCGTCGAAATGCCGCGAACTGCCGCCACATCGCTCCCCGACCGGGATTCCGGACTCTGCGGACGCGTGGACGCGCAGGAGGGCCGCGCCGAGGCGGCAGGGAATCAGACGCCGGCGATCAGACGCCGGCGATCAGACGTGCGAGTGCCGTCAGGAAACGGCCCGGAATCCCCCGCTCAGACCGAGGCGACGGCGAGGCCGTCGAGGTCGAGATAGGGCTCCCACGACGGCTCGACCCGCCCCACGGCCACCACGACCCACATGGTCTGCTTCGGAGCCCGGGGCTTGGTCCGGAGCCGGAGGGAGGTCTCGTGGAGGAGCCGGTCCTCCTTGGCCGAATTGCAGCGACGGCAGGACGCCACCACGTTCTCCCACACGTGCTCGCCGCCCCGTGACGTGGGCACGACGTGGTCGATGCTCTCGGCCCGGGCGTTGCAGTACTGGCACTGGTGGCCGTCGCGCACGAACACCGCTCGACGAGTGAGGGGAACCCGGGCCCGGTAGGGCACCCGCACGTAGCGGCGAAGGCGGATCACCGACGGGATGGGAACGGAGAGGCGCTCGGAGTTGAGCGCGCCGTCGCCCTGGTGCACCACCTCGGCCTTCTCCTTGAGAACGAGGATGACCGCGCGGCGGATCGAGACGACGCTCAACGGCTCGTAGGTGGCGTTCAACACCAGCGCCCGGCCCACGCCTCTGGACCTCCCTCGTTCGTGGCGCCGTGACCCGACCCTCTCGGGGGCGCCGGCCCGGTCTCCACCGGGTTGGGCGAAGTGTAGTGGCGTCACTCGCGGGGCGAGTGCCGCGAATCGTCGGTTCGACCTTTCAAGCCCCGCAAGCGGGGTGATCCGCCGAGATCCGGCCCCGATCACACCGCTTCGGCGGCGTGAAACGTCACGCTCCGGAACGATCAGTCGGGGAAGCGCCGGCACCACCGGAGATAGGTGAGCACGTCGTCGACCTCCACCCGGTCGAGTTCGGGAGCCGAGCCCCCGTACGCGGTCTGGATCCGGAATCGCAGGTACTCGGGGTCGGGCAGGGGCAGGAAGGGCGGCCGTCGCCACCAGCCTCGCCGGGCGAGACGGAAGACCTGGGCAGCGGCCACCGGCCACAGCCACGGGCGGGCGGCGACGGCCAGGGCGACACGGCCCCAGCCGGTGGCCGATGCGCTCACGGTCCCCGACCCCTCCTTCACGTCCACCACCCCAATACAATCAGGGCCCTCGTGGCCACAGCAGCATCCGACCGCGCCACCACCGCCTTCCAGCGTCGTTTCGGCGCGCTGGTCGACAACGTCGAAGTGGCCATTCGCGGCAAGCGCGACGCTATCCAACTGATCCTCACCTGCCTCCTCGCCGAGGGGCACCTCCTCATCGAAGACGTTCCCGGGGTGGGCAAGACCACGCTGGCGAAGGCGCTGGCCCGCTCGGTCAGCGGCACGTCACAGCGGATCCAGTTCACGCCCGACCTCCTCCCCTCGGACGTCACCGGCGTGTCGGTGTGGAACCAGGCGAAGGGGAGCTTCGAGTTCCGGCCGGGCCCCGTGTTCGCCAACTTCACGCTCGCCGACGAGATCAACCGCGCGTCGCCACGCACCCAATCGGCCCTCCTCGAGGCCATGGAGGAGGGCCAGGTCACCGTCGACGGCGTCACCTACGAGCTCGAAGCACCGTTCATGGTGATCGCCACCCAGAACCCCATCGAGCACGAGGGCACGTACTCGCTCCCCGAGGCGCAGCTCGACCGGTTCCTGATGCGGACCACCGTGGGGTACCCCGACCGCGCGACGGCGGTCGAGATCCTCGACGAGCAGCTCGACCGGCACCCCGTCGAGGATCTCGAACCGGTGGTGTCGGCGCGCGATGTGCTCAAGATGGCCCGGATGACCACCGACGTCCACGTGGCGTCAGCGCTCCAGAACTACGTCCTCGACCTCGTCGACGGCACGCGTGACCACGCCGACATCGCCCTCGGGGTGAGCCCCCGAGGCGCCCTCGCCCTCCAGCGCGCGGGGCGGGCGTTGGCGGCCGGCGAAGGTCGCGACTTCGTCGTGCCCGACGACCTGAAGCGCCTGGCCCAGCCGGTGCTCGCCCACCGCCTGCTCCTGACCCCCGAGGCCGAGTTGCGCGGCGTGCAACCCGGCGACGTGATCGCCGAGATCCTCGACGACGTGGCGGTGCCGAAGACCCGTTCCCGGGCCTGATGCACCTCACCACGCGCGGCTGGACCCTGGCGGCCGCCGCGGTGGGTCTCTACGCCGGCAGCCGCGCGCTCGGAACGGTCGAGCTGGCCATGCTCGCCGCCGGAGCCGTCACCGCCCTGGCCCTCGCCGCGTTGTTCGTCGTGCGGGGCCGACCCGAGATCAGGGCACGACGCACCCTCCACCCGCCCCGACTCCACGCGGGAGTGACGGCACACGCCGAGATCGAATTGACCAACCAGGGGTCTCGGGCGACGCCGATCCTCTCCGTCACCGACAAGTTCACCGGTCGCCGCCCGGCGCGCTTCGGTGTGCCGCCGCTGCCGCCCGGCGAGTCGGCCCGCGGCGGTTTTCGGCTCCCGACCGGTCGGAGGGGCGTCTACGAGGTCGGACCACTCCAAGTGTCGGTGACCGACCCGTTGGGGCTCGTGCGCCGGCCCGCGGCCACCGCAGAACCGCAGCCGGTCACGGTGTTCCCCCGCATCGAGTCGGTCCGGTCACTCCCGCTGACCGTCGGCCGCGATCTGGTGGGCGGATCGGTCGCCGACTTCACCCGGTCTCGCTCGGGCGACGAGTTCCACGGCCTCCGCGAATACGCCATCGGTGACGATCTCCGTCGGGTGCACTGGCGCTCCACCGCCCGCCTCGGTGAGCTGATGATCAAGGAGCACGACATGCCCTGGCAGACCCGGGCAACGCTGCTCATCGACGACCGGCGGGCGCTTCACTCGTCGGCGTCGTTCGAACGGCTCGTGGAGGCGGCGGCATCGATCGCCACCACGCTCCACGGCCACGGGTCGATCATGCGCCTGGCATCGAGCGGGGGTGACGAGACCCGGTTCGGGGTGGGCCACGACCACTACGGCGCCCTCATGGAGCGCCTCGCCGTGATGACGCCGGCCGACGACGACCGCTTCGAGCGTATGGTCGCCCACCTCCATCGCCAGAAGGGCTCGGGAGCGCTCATCGCCTTCACCGGCACGGCGTCCCGCGCGGATCTCACCCTCCTCGGCGCCCTCCGCCGACGCTTCGGGTTCGTGGCGGTGGTCCGTTTCGGTGTGTCCCGCGGTTCATCGAGTGCCTCCTCGGCCACGACCCCGGGTGTCACCCGGGTCGACGTCGCGCCCAACGAGTCGTTCGCCGACGCATGGCACGCGGCGCTCGGCCGCCGCTTCGGCACCCGTCGGCCTTCGGGGGTCCGCCGGTGACGTTCGGACCCCTCGCACTCGCCTCGGTGACCGCGGTGGCGGCGCTGAGTTTCGCCCGCGTCTTCTCCGACGCCACCGCGGCGCTCCCGGCCCTGTTCGCAGCCCTCGTCGGTCACGCCGTGATGCAGCTCGCTCGCCGTGCGAGCTGGCCGGCCGCAGCCACGACGGTGGCGTCGTTCGCCGGGCTGACGGCGATCGGGGTGTGGGCCATCGCCCCGCACACCACGGTGTGGGGGGTCCCGACTCCCGAAACGGCTTCGGCGCTCGGCGACCGTCTGGTGGGGGGATTCTCGGAACTGTCGACCGCCAGTGTGCCCGTCGACCCCGACAGCGGCGTGGTGGTACTGGCCGCTCTCGGGGCGTGGCTGGCCGCGTCGGCGTCCGAATGGGTGGCGTTCCGCGCCCGGGCCACGCTCGCGGCGTTCATCCCCGCGACGACCCTGTTCACGATCACGGCCACGCTCGGCACCGACCAGTATGAAGCCCTGGTCACCGGCGGATTCGTGGCCGCGGCCCTGCTGTTCCTCCTCACGCACGCGCCGGCTCAGGCCGACGAGACGCACGCGTGGTTCCGGAGCCCCGGCCTGTCCCTCACTCCGACGCCCGTGCTGTGGGCGGGGTTGCCACTCGTCGTCATCGCCGCGCTCGTCGCCCCGCTGCTCGGACCGCGCCTCCCGGAGGCCCGCTCGGCCGGGCTGTTCGACCTCACGCCCCAGGACGGACCCCAAACCCGGGTGACGGTCAGTCCCCTCGTCGACATCCGCGACCGCCTGACCCGCACGCCACGCGTCGATGTCTTCACGGTGGCAGCGACCCGACCGGCGTACTGGCGGCTGGCCGCGCTCGAGACGTACGACGGGCAGATCTGGTCGTCGCTCGCCGACTACCAATCGGCCGACTCGACGCTCCCGGCCGGTGGCTCGACGGACGCCGCGCCGAGCGAGGAGGTCGTGCAGCAGTTCCGGATCAGCAACCTCGCCCAGTTCTGGCTGCCGGCGGCCTACCGCCCGGTCTCGATCGACCTCCCCGGCGCCCGGGTGAACCCCGATTCCCTCACGCTGCTGACCGACCAGGAGACCGCCGCGGGACTGGAGTATTCGGTGGTCTCACAGGTACCGGCCTACGGGCCCGCCGACCTGATCCGGGGCGGCGGTGAGATCCCACGTGACGTGGAACCCATGCTGAAGCTTCCGCCCGGCACATCGCCGGTCGTCTCCCAGCTCGCACGCGAGGCCACGGCGGGGACGGCGACCGACTACGAGAAGGCGCTGGCGCTCCAGGACTGGTTCCGGGACAACTTCACGTACAGCGAGGAGGCTCCCGCCGGGCACTCGGGCGATCGGATGACCGACTTCCTCACGGTGAGCCGAGCCGGCTTCTGCGAGCAGTTCTCCGCCTCGTTCGCCGTGATGGCGAGAAGCCTGGGGATCCCCGCCCGGGTCGCGGTCGGCTTCACGCCCGGGACCCTCGATCCCGACCGCGGCGTGTACCAGGTCACCACCGAGGAGGCACATGCGTGGCCCGAGGTGTGGATCGCTCCCTACGGGTGGGTGGCGTTCGAGCCGACCCCCACCCGCTCCAATCCGTCCCCGGCCGACCACACCGGCACCTACGACCCCGCGGCTCCCTATGCATCCGCAGAGCCCGACCCCGACGAGGCCACCGACCCCACGGCGCCCCCTACGGAAGACCCAACCACGGAACCATCGCTCGACACCGAACTGCAGCCCCCCGAGGACGGTGGCGGCCAGCTCGCCGGCGAGCCCTGGCCGCGGCGCCTCGCCGTCACCGCGGCGCTTCTCTCCATCCTCACCGTCGGTGTGGGTCTCTGGTGGTTCCGTCGTTCGAGCGTCCGGCGCACCCGCCGACTGAGGAGGCTCCCGCCACGCGACTCGATCCTCGTCTCGTGGGACCTGCTCGTACAGCGTCTCCGTCGGGAGGGCGTCCCATTGCCTTCCTCCCTCACCCCCGCCGAGTGCGCCATGGCCGCCGCGGCCCATCGACCGGAATTGTGGGCTCCGATGGACCGCCTCCGCGAGCGGGTCGAGCTGGCGGCGTACGCTCCGGTCGAACCCGGCCCGGGCGACCTCGAGTTGGTGCGGAGCCTGCTCCGCGAGATCGACACCCTGCTTTCGTCACCCCACGTCGAGCAGGCGCCGGCGACGACCGCTCAGCCCTGACCCCCGACTTCCTCGGCCTCTTCGTTCAGTGAATCGACGAAGGCGGCCCGCTCGTCCGAGAACTGGCGCACCTCGGCCTCCACCTCCGACGCCACCGCATCGACCGACACGAACAACGCCAGCTGGCCGTGACGGAGGGCGTCGAGGACCTCGCCGTCGTCGCGACAGGCAAAGACCGTCGACCCGTCGCTCACGAGTCTCAGGTCGGTGAGATCGTCGCCGATCCCGGCCAGGTGCTCGACCGCCTTGCGCACCCGCTGGAGCGACAGTCCGGCGTCGAGGAGTGACCGAACCATCCGGAGCGCGACCAGGTCGCGGAACGTGTAGGCACGGCGGTTCGACCGGATCGCCACGGAAGGCTCCACCAGGCCCACGCGCCGCCAGTAGCGGATCTGCGATGTGGACGCGCCGGTCAGCCGGGACGCCTGGATGGACGAGAACGAGTCGGAGGCGTTCAGCGCCGGTCAGTCGTCGTTCGAGCCGCCCGAGCGCCGACGGCGCTCGATGGCATCACGGATGTTGGTCACCTTCATCGACGACGTCAGGCTCTGCATGCCCGCCTTGCCCACGCGGCGCACGTTGCGCTCGATGAGGAAGGCGCTCCCCAGCATGATGAGGAACCCCACGAAACCGAGGAACAGGCTCTGGGCGAACAGCAGCACCAGAATGGCCAGACCCGCGATGAAGCCCAGGATGCCCCACTTGATCATGCGGGCACCATGGCGGTACACGGTGGTCTCTTCGACCTGCTGGACGAGGTCGGGGTCGCTCTCGTAGAGCTGCGCCTCGATCTCCTGCAGGATTCGCTGTTCGTCCTCAGAGAGCGGCATGTGTGGTCCGAGCCTCCTGCGGCGGTGCACGATCATTGTCGCGCGGGATGCGAGGGGTAACAACGCGACGGCGAGGTCGATCGGTCACCCGGATTCCGGCACGACGGGCGAACCTCCCGCCGCAGCCGAACGGTAGGCGGCGTCGACCAGGCGGTGGGCGGCGAGGGCGTCGGCAACCCCGGGACCGTTGGGGTTCCGCCCGGCTGCAAGATCGTCGAGGAACTCCTTGTCCTGGGTGGCGTAGAGCGCCAGCGGCTTGACGAACTCGTCGGGCAGACCGGATCCGGTCGCCCACGCGGGGAGATCGGCTCCCCGCTGCTCGGCCCCCTCCGACGTCTCGATGTGCAAGGGACCCATGTTGTCGTCATCGAGCCACAGCAGGGCATTCTCGCAGAACACCTCGAGCCGGCGGGTCGAGGGCCGCGACGCCACCTGGTGCCACACCGAGACCAGCGCGGCCGAGGCGCCCGTTCCGAAACCGAGCTGCACCGATGCCCTGTCCTCCACGCCTTCGTAGCCGGCGAAGTTCCCGATCGTGGCACTCACCGATGTGGGGTCACCGAGCAGCCACCGGAGGAGGTCGAGATCGTGGATCGAGTGCTCCAGCAGGGTTCCGGCACCGGCGACGGACGCGTCGGACCTCCAGTCGGATCCGTACATCCCACCCGTGGGGAACCACTGGTCGTCGCGGAAGACCACTGCCATGGGTCGGCCGTGACGCCCGCTCGCCAGCTCGTCGGCCAGCGTGCGGAACACCGGCGCCGATCTGAGCACCAGCCCCACCCGGCTCGGAACCCGCATCAGGCGAGCGGCCACCTGCTCGGCTTCGGCAAGGTCGCGGCCGAGCGGCTTCTCGCAGAAGACGGCCGCCGACGCGGCGGTGGCGCGTTCGACAGCCTCCAGGTGGGCTCCGGTGGGCAAGCACATCCACACCGCGTCGACCGCCTCGGAGAGCGACTCGACGTCGGCGGCCACGCCGGCACCGTGGTGCTCGGCGAACGACCGGGCACGATCCGGGTCGCGGTCGCACACGCGGGTAACCCGGGCGTCGACGGCGTCGGCATCGATCAACGCCTGGAGCGCGAACGAATGCACGGCGCCGATGAAGCCGCAGCCGACGACTCCGATCTCGATCACGGGCGGGCTCCGCTCACCCTCGGCGCAGGACGTCGGGGCCGAACCGGTCGCGTACGGCGTCGACGGCCGCATCGACAGCCGGACGGCGTGACGTGTCGAACGGGAGCGCCTCCTGGCGAGCGTCCGGGTGGTCGAGGTTCGATACGCCGACGCCGATGAGCCGGAACCCGGGCGACGCGTCGAGGCGGTCGAGCAGAGCGACGGCCGCATCGGCGACCGCTCCGTCGCTGTCCGTCGGCTCGTCGAGCGTGGTGGACCGCGTCACCGTGCTGAAGTCGGGGAACCGGGCCTTCAGGGTCACCGTACGCCCCGTGAGGTCGGCCTTCCGGAGGCGGCGGCACACCCGGGCCGCGAGGAGCCGGACCTCGTGGCGCAGCGCGTCGAGGTCGGCGATGTCGTGGGGGAAGGTCTCCTCCGCGCTCACCGACTTGGCTTCGTGCTCGGGCGTGACCGGCCGGTCGTCGCGATTCCAGGCCAACGCGTGGAGATGCCGACCCTGCGCTCGACCCAGCGCGGCCACGAGCGACTCTTCCGGCACCGCGGCGAGATCCCCCACCGTGGTGACGCCGAAGGTGTCGAGGCGGCTGCGCGTCGCCGGCCCCACCCCCCACAACCGCTCCACCGGGAGGGGATGCAGGTACTCCAACTCCCGTCCGGGCTCGATCACGAGCAGCCCGTCGGGCTTGGCGTCGTCGCTCGCCAGCTTCGCCAGGAGCTTGGTGGTGGCGAGCCCGACCGAGCAGGTGATGCCCACCTCGTCCCGCACCCGCCGCTTGATCGCCCGCGCCACCTCGACGGGAGGCCCGAAGAGGCGGCGAGCGCCGCCCACGTCGAGGAACGCCTCGTCGACCGAGATGCCCTCGACCAGCGGCGTGAAGTCGCGCAAGATGGCGAACACCCGCTTCGAATAGTCGGCGTAGAGGTCGTGACGGGCCGGGAGGAACACGCCGTCGGGACACAGTCGGCGGGCTCTCACGGTCGGCATGGCGGAGTGCACACCGTACGTGCGGGCCTCGTAGCTCGCGGCGGCGACCACGCCCCGATCGCCGGTCCCTCCGACCATCACGGGCCGCCCCGCCAGGCTCGGATCCTCGAGCTGCTCGACCGAGGCGTAGAAGGCGTCGAGATCCACGTGCAGGATGTCGGGCCCCACGCGAACGGAGGCCACCTCACGCATCCAAGCGTTCCCGTCTCCGGGCTCCTCGCTCCGCACCGTCGCCCTCACCAACACACGACCAGGTGCCACCAGTCGCGCGCTGCGCAACGCCCCCGCGCGACTCGCGCCCGCCGCCAACGGAGGCCACCTCACGCATCGAGACGTTCCACAGAGATTTCGCGGGGGTGGGTGCCGTGGAGGTGGTAGCGGTATGCGCGGGCGGTGGAAGCATCCCAGCGCTCCTCCATCCACTCTCCCAGCGGTTCCCTCACCCAGGGGTGGCAGTCGGCCAGCATCTCCCCTCGTCGGTCGCCGGCCACGAAGGCGGCGTCGACCACGATCCCGTCGGGATCATCGACCCGCAGATCCCCTTGGTAGCGACGCGCCACGAACACGTGGGCCCGCATCCGCCAGCCCATCTCCACCGCCTCGGCCACGACCTCGTAGACCGGGCCGTGCCAGTCGGTCACGGTGATGCCGGTCTCCTCGAAGACCTCCCGGGTGAGGCCGGACACCACGTCGGCGTCGGTGTCGTCGATCACCCCTCCCGGCGGGCTCCAGTCGGAGCTACCCCACCGCCGTTCGTTGCGCACGAGGAGCAATCCGTCGGGGCCCTCGACGATCC
>CAZTOV010000017.1:0-1878 GCA_964615175.1 uncultured Burkholderiales bacterium | reverse complement strand
CGCCTCCACGATGATGCGGCTCGACATCTTCGACTTCCCCAGCGTGCGGTCGCGGAAGACGATGGGGATCTCGATGCCGTGGGCGCCCGTGCGCTCGATCCGGTAGCGGGTCTCGATGAGGAACCCGTAACCATCGGCCCGCACCGACGGATAGTCGATCTCCTTCAGCAACCCGATGCGGATCGCCCGGAATCCCGCGGTGACGTCCCGGCCACGAAGGCGCAGCATGCCCCGGGCGTAGCGGTTCGCCCACCGCGACAGCGCCCGCCGGTGCCAGGGCCAATCGGGCATGTCGCCGCCCTCGACATAGCGCGAGCCGATGGCGTAGTCGGCCCCGCCATCGAGTTCGCCGAGCAGTTCGGCCACGCGCTCCGGCTCGTGCGACAGGTCGGCATCCATCTGCACCACGACGTCGTGGTCGTGCTCGATGGCCCAGTCGAACCCCGCCTTGTAGGCGGGCCCCAGACCGGCCTTCCCGGGCCGACGGAGCACATGGACCCCGCCCAGCTCCCGGCCTGCGGCTTCGGCGATGTCGGCGGTGCCGTCGGGGCTGTTGTCGTCGACCACGAGCACCTCGGCCGACGGCGCCACCCCACGGACGCGTTGGACGACCTCGGCGATGTTGTCGGCCTCGTTGTAGGTGGGCACGATCACGACCGGGCGCATCGGCCAGGCAGCGTACCCTTGGGTGGGTGCGAGGCCGGGACCCGCTTCTACCCTGACGGTCGTGGAACCGCGCTCCGACCCGTCGCCCGTTGACCCGCAGCCGGACCCACGGGAGGATCCGCCGCAAGGGGCCGACATCGACCTCCGGCCGCCGCGGAAGGCCTTCGTGCTCGCCTACGTGTCGATCGTGGCCTCGGGCATCCTCGGCGCCGCCATCGGAGCCGGTCTCGTCGACGTCATGTGCACGGGGACGTGCACCCTGAACGTGACGCTCGGCGCCCTCACCGGCGCCGCGGTGGGGGCGGGCGGCGTGGGTGTGGTGGCGGTGCTGGTGCTCCGAGCCATGCACGAGTGGAACGTCCACCAGTCCGAGCAACAGCACTCGGGGACGGAACCCGGGGCCGAGGACCGGCCTGCCACCTGCTGAGGGTTCGGCCCCGGGGTGCTCGACCCCCAGCAAGCGTTCAATCCCCGCCAAAGGCGAGACGCCGGAACCCCTCCGCGTAGCGGACGCCCGCCTGCCGGCCGCCGTCCTCGGCCCGATCGCGGAGGAACTGGCGGAACCAGTCGCCGGTCTCGACGAGCTGGCTGGCGTGACAGAAGAGCGCGTCGATCTTGGGGTCGATGGTCTCGCCGATGTCGATCCAACAGTTGGGCTCGAACGTGCCGGACAGGAAGACCTCGGCCACGCCGTGGGGCTCGAGGCCCTCACCGAGCTGCTCACGGAAGTAGTGGGGATTCCCCGCCGCCGGGGCCACCGCGTCGAGCGTCGCCCATCCGGTGACCCGGTGATCACGGTGGTTGAAGTACTGGTCCCCGAAGAACACCGCGGTCGGATCGGGGCACACCACGGCCGCGGGCCGGAGGCGCCGGATGTGCTCGACGATCTCGCCCCGTAGCTCGGCGTCGTTCTCGATCTCGCCGTCGAGGTGATCGAGGTGGAAGTGGTCTTCGAACCCGAGCAGCTCGGTCGACGCGGCGCTCTCCTCGATCCGCAACCGGGCGAGTTCCCGCGGATCCTGATCGCGGTCCTGCGACCCCTTGTCGCCCCGGGTGCACACGAGGAGCCAGACTTCGGCACCGGCCGCGGCCCACCGGGCGAGGGTGCCGCCGGCGGAGATCTCGGCGTCGTCGGGGTGCCCGTAGACGGCAAGGACGCTGTCGGGGGTCTCCTCGAAGAGCAGCCTCAGACCTCCACGCCATTCACGACGT
>CAZTOV010000016.1:26316-35204 GCA_964615175.1 uncultured Burkholderiales bacterium | reverse complement strand
AGGGTGTGGGGCGCGGGTACTGGGTGCGGAGAAACGCATCGAAGAGGCGATCCGGCAACAGCCGTCGCAACACGATGACGCTCCGAGCATCCATCCCGATCCGGTACCGGGGCTTGGGGCGAGAGGACGTAATCGCCCGTTCGATCACCCGGGCGATCTTGGCCGGGCTCGACCCCATCTTGGCCAGTGCGCCCTCGTAGGCGCCGTCGACCCGGGACCGGACGGCGGCGTTGAACCCCGCGTAAGGGCCTTCGGCGTCCTCCGATTGCGCCTCGTCGATGGCGCCCGCGTGGGCCTTGGCGAAGTCGGTGAGCACGATGCCCGGCTCGACGACCGCCACCCGGATCCCGAGCTTCTGGGTCTCCCAGCGGAGCGCGTCCGACCAGGCCTCCACCGCGTACTTACTGGCGTGGTAGGCGCCACCGCCGGGCAGGGTGAAGCGGCCGCCCATCGACGACACGTTGACCACGCGGCCCCAGCCCTGGTCGCGCATGCCGGGGAGACAGAGCTGGGTGAGGCGCACCAGCCCGAAGAAGTTGGTCTCGAGCTGCCGGCGGAGCGCCTCCATCGACACGGTCTCAACGGCACCGCCCTGGCTGTAGCCGGCGTTGTTGACCAGCGCACCGATCGCGCCCTCGGCGCCCTCGACCGCCTTCACCGCCGCCACCATCGACTCGTCGTCGGTGACGTCGAGGCTGAGGATCTCGCAGCCCTTCGCCGCGAGGTCCTCGATCGACTCGAGCCGCCGGGCCGTGGCGTAGACCCGATGCCCCCGGTCGGCCAGCCGTTCAGCCGTCGCCCGCCCGATCCCCGTCGAGCACCCCGTGATCAGTACAGACTTCGAGATCTCACCCATGACCTGGCCCTCTCGTCCTCGTTCTTGACTGTGTATTGCCCGCTGAGCGGGCAATACACAGTCAAGAACATAGGCGGGTCAGCCGGACCAGCGGTTGGTGATGGGGAGGCGGCGGTCCTTGCCGAAGGCGAGGGGGGTGACCCGCACGCCCGGTGGCGCCTGCCGCCGCTTGTACTCGTTCCGGTCGACCATGGAGACCACGCGGCGCACCAGGTCGCGCTCGAACCCACCGGCCACCATCTCGGCCACCGAGTGCCGACGCTCGATGTAGGCCTCGAGCACGGGGTCGAGACGGTCGTAGGGCGGGAGGGAGTCGGTGTCCTTCTGATCGGGACGCAGTTCGGCCGACGGCGCCTTGTCGATGATCGCCCGTGGAATCCGCTCGGAGCCGACCCGGGCGTTCACGTACTCGGCGAGCGAGTACACGCGCGTCTTCCACACGTCCTTGATCACCGAGTAGCCACCCGCCATGTCGCCGTAGAGGGTGGCGTACCCGACCGCCAGCTCCGACTTGTTCCCGGTGGTGAGCACCAGCCACCCGAATTTGTTGGAGAGGGCCATGACCGTAGTGCCCCGGATGCGAGCCTGGATGTTCTCTTCGGCTGCCCCGGACTCGGTGTCGGCGAACGCCCCGGCCAGCATCTCCTCGAAGGCGAGGTGGGCCGACTCGATGGGGATGGTGTGTGAGCGGATGCCCAGGTTCTCCGCCAGGGTTTCGGCGTCGAGGAGGCTCCCCCGGCTCGAATACCGCGACGGCATCAGCACACCGATGACGTGCTCGGGGCCCACCGCGTCGGCGGCCACCGTCGCCACGAGCGCCGAGTCGATGCCGCCGGAAAGCCCGACGACCACGTCGACGAACCCGTTCTTGCGCACGTAGTCGCGCGTGCCGTGCACGAGGGCCTCGTAGATCTCGGCGTCCTCGTCGAGCCGTTCCTCGATGCGACCCGTCCCCGGGACGTCGACGACGAGGAGATCCTCCACGAACTGCGGTGCACGGGCGACCACCGCTCCCGACTCGTCGACGAGCATCGAACCGCCGTCGAAGACCAGCTCGTCCTGACCGCCGACCAGGTTCACGTACAGGATCGGCGCTCCGATCTGCGAAGCCCGCTCGGTCAGCATCGCCTCCCGCTCTCGCTGCCGTCCCGCGTAGTAGGGAGACGCGTTGACGTTGAGGATCACCTGGGCGCCTGCCTCCGCCGAACGGGTCGGCGGTCCGTCGGCCGACCAGATGTCTTCGCACACCGATGCACCGCACCTCAGACCGGCGACCTCGAACACCTCGAGCGCGTCGGCATCGCCGGGAGTGAAGTAGCGCTCCTCGTCGAAGACCGCGTAGTTGGGGAGCAACTGCTTGCGGTAGACGGCCTCGACCCGCCCGCCGCGACAGATGGCGGCGGCGTTGAAGGGGCGGCTGGCATCGCTGGGCTCGGGGAAGCCCACCACGGCCACGGCGTCGCCGGTGCGGGCAGCCACCTTGGCCAGCGCCTCGGCGGCGCCGGCCACGAACGCCGGCTTCAGCAACAGGTCCTCGGGCGGATAGCCGGAGACCGCCAGCTCGGGAAAGGCCACCAGCTCGGCGCCGGCGTCGACCGCGTCGTCGTAGGCACGGAGAATCCGTTCGGCGTTCCCCGACAGGTCGCCGACGGTGACGTTGATCTGTGCGAGAGCCGCGCGCATGTCTCCCCCGCCGACATCTCGTCGGCTCCTCCGCATGGTGGGGTCCCTGCCCCGCCCGCGGCCGTCCGTGGTGGTTCCATCGAACCGTCGATCCGAGCTCAACGGTACCGGACCTCACGCGCGCCATACTGCGGGCCGTGACCAGCGTGCTCGATCAGGGTGAAGTCCGGGAGGCCGTCGACGCGTCGGCCGACCCCGACGGCGTGCGGCTCGCCCTCACCCGCATCATCGAGGCGCATCCCGACCTGGAAGACGAGCTGCGCGACGACGGCATGCTCCGCGACGCCCTCGTCTCGGTCGTGGCCGCATCGCGGTCGCTCACCCGGGCCCTCGAGGCCGACGTGACCATGCTCGGCCCCCTCCGCGACCGTGTCGGCCTGGCCCAGGAGTGGGACGCCGATGCCTACCGGGCGTCGATCCGGGCCGTGCTCGGGGCCGAGAGCAGCGACCCGCGGTCGTCGCTGCGTCGCTGGAAACGCCGGGAGCTGCTCCGGATCGCCGTGCGCGACCTGATGGGGTTCGCCGACATGCCGGCCGTCGGTCGCGAGCTCGCGGGGCTCGCCGAGGCGTGTCTCACGACCGCGTTGCAACTCGCCGAGCCGCAGGTGCCGATGACGGTCGTCGGCATGGGCAAGCTCGGCGGCGCCGAACTCAACTATTCGAGCGACGTCGACGTCATGTTCGTGCACGCGGACCACGGCAGCGCCGGAGCGACCGCGGCCGAACAGGCGGCCCGCACGCTGCTCGCCGTCATGGCGGAGCCGACCCCCGACGGCATCGTCTTCCGGACGGACGCCAACCTCAGGCCGGAAGGCCGATCGGGTGCCCTCTCCCGAGACCTTCCGGGCTACCGGACGTACTGGGAACGGTGGGCTCAAGCCTGGGAGTTGCAGGCGTTGATCAAGGCTCGGCCGATCGCCGGTGACGTCGACCTCGCCTCCGCGTTCGACGAAGCGGCCGACGAGGCCTTGTGGGAAGGCCCGTTGGTCGAGGACGGCATCCGCGAGATCCGGGCGATGAAGGAACGCGCCGAGGCGCAGCTCCGCCACCGGGGGCTGCACCAGCGAGAGCTGAAGCGGGGCCGAGGCGGGATCCGCGACGTGGAGTTCGCGGTCCAACTCCTCCAGCTCGTCCACGGACGGCACGACTCGGAAATCCGCTCACCGGCGACGTTGACCGCCCTCGACCAGTTGGCTCGGAACGGCTACGTCAACCCGCAGGAGACACGGGCGCTCGACGCCGCCTACCGCTTTCTCCGTACCGTCGAGCACCGCCTTCAGCTGGTCGACGAACAACAGGTCCACTCGCTCCCCACCGACCGGGACGCGCTGACGAACCTCGCACGCGTCCTCGGCTTCCGCGATACGGGCAACCGGAGCGCGGTCGAGCAGTTCGAGGGCGAGCTCCGGCGCCACCAGGCCGTCGTCCGGGCCATTCACGAACGATTGTTCTTCCGCCCGCTCCTCGAGGCCTTCGCCGGAGCGGGTCAGCTGAGTCTCGACGTCGCGCAGGAGCGTTTGGCCGCCTTCGGCTTTCGCGACGCCACCCAGATCCGGGGCGCACTCAAGGAGCTGACCGAGGGGTTCAGCCGCCAGTCACGGCTCATGGAGCAGATGTTCCCGCTCCTCCTCGAATGGCTGTCACGATCGCCCGACCCCGATCTCGGGCTGCTCCAACTGCGAACCCTCGTCGAGGGACGGGCGCGATCGGCCACCCTGGCCACGGCCTTCCGCGAGTCGGCCGGCGCCGCCGAGCGCGTGTGCCGCCTCCTCGGCGCCAGCCGGGTCGTGGGCCAGGCGCTCCGCCGCCACCCCGACTTCGCGGGTCGCCTCGCCGACGACGAATTCCTCGAGGCCGACCGAAGCCACGACGATTTCGGGCAACAGGCCCGTCAGGCGATGGAGTGGCGGGGCGACGCCGAGCAGCATCGCGACGGCATCCGCCGCTTCAAGCGCCGCGAACTCCTGCGCATCGCCGGGCGCGACCTGCTCGGCTTCGCCCCCGTCGAGGTCGTCGGTCATGAGATGGCCGCGCTGGCCGACGTGACCATCGACGCGTCCCTGCGGGCGCTCGAGCCGCCGGTGCCGTTCGCCGTGATCGGGATGGGCCGGCTGGGCGGCAACGCGCTCTCCTACGCGTCCGACATCGACGTGCTGTTCGTGTTCGACGGCGACGGGTCGGACCAGTTCGAGACCGCCGAGCAGACGGCGTTGAGCCTCATCCGCGAGGTCGGAGCGACCACGACCGAGGGCGAACTCTTCGAGATCGACGCCCGGCTGCGCCCCGAGGGGACCAAGGGCGCCATGGCCCGCTCCCTCGAGGGCTACCGCCAGTACTACGAGCGCTGGGCCCAGACCTGGGAGTTCCAGACCCTCACCAAAGCGCGGTTCGTCGCCGGCGATCCCGTGCTGGGCCACCGGTTCCTGGCCCTGATCGACCCGTACGTCTACCGCGAGCAGATCCCGCGGGGGTGGGCGAAGGAGATCCGCCAGATGAAGGCCCGCATCGAGTCCGAGCGGATCCCCGCCGGTGAAGACTCCGAGTTCCACCTCAAGCTCGGGCCCGGCTCGCTCTCGGACGTCGAGTTCACCGTCCAGCTCCTCAAGCTGCGCCACGGCGGCGAGCACCCGGAGCTGCGGGGCACCGAGACGATGGGCTCGATCGAGCGGCTCGTGAAGGTGGGGATTCTCGCCGAGTCGGACGGCCGGGCCCTCGCCGACGCCTATCGATTCTGCGAACGCGCCCGCAACTATCGCTATCTGCACACCGGGCGGGCCGCGGATGCCCTGCCCACCGACCCCGAGGCCGCCGCGCACCTCGCCCGCATGCTCGGCTACACGCATCGACCGGTGCCGTCGCTGCGCGACGACTACAAACGCCTCACCCGCCGCTGCCGGAAGGTGGTCGAGCGCGTGTTCTACGGCAAGGGCGCCCGAGCGAGCTCCGGCTGAACCGGTGAACGTGAAGGCCTGTCGGCGGTGGAGCCGGCAGCGGCCGCCCTCGGAGGGCGTTGGTACATTGACGGCGCTCCGGTCGGACAGCAGTAAGGGGTGACGTGGCAGCGCTGGTGGCGGTGGAGACGGTCGTCATCCTGCTGCTCGTGGTCCTGGTCGCCGGCCTCCTCCGCAGCCACGCCGACATCCTTCGGGCGCTCGAGGAACTCGGTGTGGGGCTCGGCGACGCGGGCCATGGCGACGATCAGGCCCATTCACCGTCAGTCCGGCGTGAATCCGGAACGTCGGTCGGTGCCGACATCACCGGCACCTCCCCCGCTGGCGACGCCCTCTCGTTCGCCATGGGCGGCGACCACGACACGCTCCTGGCCTTCCTCACCAGCGGCTGCGACACCTGCCGGATGTTCTGGCACGCGTTCAGCGACCACGAGCTCGACGTCCCCGACGGCGTGCGAGTGGTTGCCGTGACCGCCGGGCCCGAGGACGAGAGCACGAGCCGGGTCGCCGAAGTCACCGCCGCGGCCCGGGTGCCGGTGGTGATGTCGAGCGCGGCGTGGCGAAACTACGAAGTGCCGCTCTCGCCGTACTTCGTCCTGGTGGAAGCCGCGACCGGGACCGTCGTCGGCGAAGGCTCGGCCTCGACGTGGGACCAAGTCGTCGACCTGGTGGCGAGAGCGCGAGCCGATGACGACGCCCGCCGCAGCCCCGCGGCCCGGGTGCGCGATGAGGCGGCCCGACGCCATGTCGAGGCAGCAGCCCACGACCGTGACCGGGAGGCCCGCAATGACGAGGAGCTGCTGAGAGCCGGCATCGAACCGGGCGATCCCCGTCTCCACTTCCCGCCCGTCGACGATCACCCGGATGGTGGATGAGCACCGCGGCCCTCGGAATCGCCGCTGGCACCGTGGCGATCCTCGCCGCGGTGCGATCGACGTGGTCGCCCTGAGGCGAGTCGATGCTGACGAGCATCCACCCGCTCGGTGAGCGGGCACGCGGGCAACGATTCGGGGTGACCCTCACCGCCTACCTGGTCGGGTCGGCAGGAGGCGGGCTCGTACTGGGAGCTCTCGCCGGCACCGTGGGCGCGCTCACCATCGGCGCATCCGGTCCCGCCCCCCTTGCGTTGGCGGTCGCCGCCACCGTCACCGCGGCAGTCGCCGGAGCGGAGTTCCGTGGCCGATCGCCCCTGCCCGGTCCCCGCCGCCAGGTCGACGAGGACTGGCTTGTCCGGTACCGCGGCTGGGTCTACGGCCTCGGGTTCGGCGCGCAGCTCGGCGCCGGCGTGGCGACGATCGTCACCAGCGCCACCGTCTACCTGATGGTCGGGCTGGCCGTGCTGACCGGCTCGTTGTTCCACGCGGCGACCATCGGCATGGCGTTCGGCATCGGGCGGGCACTGCCGGTGCTGGCCGTGGCCGGGGTCGACAACCCCGATCAGCTCCGGGCGGTCCAGCGGCGCATCATCGACAGCGCGCCGTGGGTACGACGGACGAGCGGCGCCGTCTTGCTCGTGCTCGCCGGTCTCCTGGGAGGTGCCGCGGTTGCCGCTGCATGAGTCGTTGCGTGAGATGCGGGCCCACGGACTGAGCGTTGGGGTTCCCCCCGGCTGGGAGGGCACGATCATCCGCCGGCCGCCCGGCGCGGGGGAGCTGACCTTCCCCATCCTCCACCTCGCCACCATCTCCCTGCCGCCCGATTGCGACGACTTCGGGAGCAACGTGGTCGAGCGTCTCGGACGCGACGACGTGTTCGTCTCGCTCTTCGAATACGGTCCCGAGAGCGTCGGCGCGCCCCTCTTCGAGGTCCGGGGCCTGCCGCTGCCCCTGCGTTCCGACGACTTCGATCCGGCGATGCTCCAACGCACGCTTCCCGATCAGGCGGGTGTCCAGCGGTTCTTCACCGTCTCGGGACGAGCGTTCAGCCTCTACGTGGTGCTCGGCTCCTACGCTCGACGCCGGACACTCACTCCGGCAGTGAACGCGACCCTCGCAACGCTGGCGGTGGGACCGACATGAGCGCGGACGTCTGGACGGGGCCGGCGGCGATCGCCGCGGGGGTGCTCGTGGTCGCGGGCGTGGCGAAGACGCTCCGGCCCGGCGACACCGCCCGCGCGCTCGAGGCGGCGCGACTCCCCGGAGGAAGCGGACTGGTGCGGATCGGCGCGCTCGTCGAGGCGGGTCTGGGCGGCTGGGCCCTGGTCTCCGCGGCGCCGGCGCCGATGCTGGCCGTGGCGACTTCGTACGCGGGGTTCGCGATCTTTCTCGTCGTGGCGATGGCCCGCGGGCTTCCGATCTCGTCGTGTGGCTGTTTCGGCGAGCCGGACGTGCCTCCGACGCGGGTCCACGTCGGCGTCGACGTCGCCGCGGGAATCGCCGCCATGGGCGCCGCCGTGAGCAAGGCTCCGACGGTGGCGACGGTGCTCGCGGACCAACCGGCGGCCGGACTCCCCTACGCCACGCTCCTCGTCGTCGGCATCGCGCTGACCGTGCTCGCCCTCACCCGGCTCCCCAGGATCCGTGCTCTCGGCGACGCGATCGCGGCGATGTCGTGAGCGTCCGAGTCGTCAACCGGGTCTCGCAGGCCCTCGCCGGACGCTTCAGCCGCCGGGGCTTCCTCGGCAGAGCTGCCCTTGTCGGCTCCGCTGTCGTCGTGGCGAAGAGCCGGTACGTCCTGCGACCGCTCACCGCCTACGCCGCGGTCTGCGACTGCAAGGGACGCAACTGCTCGTGTGGTTCGCGTTGCTGCCAGGGCTGGACGGAGTTCTGCTGCTCGCTCTACGACGGCGTCAACACCTGCCCGCCGGGCACCTTCACCGCGGGATGGTGGAAGGCGCACGGGTCACAGTTCTGCGACGGCGCTCGCTACTACATCGACTGCAACGCCGAATGCCGCTGTGGTGGCGGACCGGGGTTCTGCCCCCATTGCGACGGCCACCACTGCCATTGCGGGGGCGACGACTGCGGCCGCTGGGGGGTCGCCTGCAACGTGTTTCGCTACGGCCAGTGCCACCAGGAGCAGGCCCGGGCGGGCCGGATCGTATGCCGGGTCGTGTCGTGCACGCCGCCGTGGCTCATCGACGAGTCCTGCACCCGCACCGCGGCCACCGCCAACGAGACCGCCAACCACAACGCGCCCTGCACCGGCACGGCTCCGGCGGTCGCACTGTTGCCCACCGGGTCGGGGGACGGCTACTGGACGGTCGACCGTGAGGGTGCGGTCGACAGATTCGGCGACGCCCGCCACTTCGGGGATGCGTCGACGACGAGAGCCGACGTCAGGACTTCCACGGTCGGATTCGCCTCCAGCGTTCACGCATCCGGCTATTGGCTGCTGTTTGCTGACGGCGGCGTCTTCAGCTTCGGCGACGCCCCCTTCCACGGATCCATGCACACCCT
>CAZTOV010000016.1:2882-26216 GCA_964615175.1 uncultured Burkholderiales bacterium | reverse complement strand
CACCTCAGTCGCCATCGCACCAACACCCACCGGCAACGGCTACTGGATCCTCGACAAGAACGGCGGCGTCTTCAGCTTCGGCGACGCCCCCTTCCACGGATCCATGCACACCCTCCGCCGCGACGGAACCATCTCCGGACCCGTCACCTCAGTCGCCATCGCACCAACACCCACCGGCAACGGCTACTGGATCCTCGACGAAAACGGCGGCGTCTTCGGCTTCGGCGACGCCCACTTCCACGGGTCAGCCGTTCAAGGCAGTCGTTCATCACGGCTCGTCGACATCGCCGCCACTCCGGAAGGCGAGGGCTACTGGCTTCTCACCGAGACGGGCGGCGTGGCTCGGTTTGGTGACGCCCGCCACTTCGGCGATCGTTGACCAACGGGGCCCCGACACCGAGCCGGGCCCGCGTCGTCGTGAGCCCGGCTTCGCCTTGGCCCGCTGCGCGACTCGTGCTCGCAGCGGCGTATCGGGCACCGGGACAGCGTGAGCGGGCGCTGATGGAGATCCGTGCAGCGCGCTCGGCCTTCGAGCGAATCCTCCGGCTCCTTCCCCGACCCGAGGGTCCCGATCAGATGGGATGTTTGAGTGGCCGGACCCGACCTGCTGCGGCTCAGTAGCCGATCCCGCCTCCGCCGCCCGCGTCGGCAGCGTCGGCTTCGACGACTTCGCCCTCGGCGCTGACGACGAACCAGACGTCGCCCACCCCTTGGCCGTTGGTGTCACCGGCCTCGCCGTCAGCGGCGTACCGGTAGAGCGGAAGCCCATTCACGGCGAGCTGGAGCGAGCCGCCGTCCCGCTCGATGGTGGAGAAGATCGACGCGTCCAGACCGGCGCCGACCGCGAAGTCTTCCCCGACCGTGAGCGGCGGCCACGTTTCGGCGCAGCTGCCGGTGCAGTTGCTCACCCCGTCCTCGTCCTCGGTGAACATGTAGAGGGTCATCCCGTCACCGTCGACGAGGACGGTGCCGAGACCGGTCTCGCTGGTCTGCACCGCTACGCCGGCCTCCTCGCCCGTGTCATCCGGCGCTTCGTCTTCGGCGGTGTCGTCGCCGTTGCCGTTGCACGCACCCAGGACCAGGATCGCCGTCGCCACGATCGCGACTGTTCGGATCACGTACCTCATGCGGAGCCTCCTCCACCAGCGGTTTCCACGCGCGTCTATCACGGAGAACGGCCGGTGTCCCCGAGCCGAGGTCTTCAGTGGTCGTGACCGTGCACGTCGTGGTGGTCGAGGGTGTGGCCCGGATGCTTGCCGATCCCGTAGCGATCGATGAGGCTGCCTCCGACGCCGTGGGGTGAGGTGTGCGTGTTCTCGTACGTGCACGCCGCGTGCGTGTCCCAGATGTCGACATGTCCGGCCAGCTCGGCGGCGACACACGTCGTCCACGGTGCCAGGGTGCTGCTCGCAGACACCGTCTCCTCGTAGTGGCTCTCCCCGCACGGGTCATCGGCCTCCAGTGCTCCGACCGGCACGAGCCCGTCGCCGTTGCCACCACCGGTCACCTGATCCTCCGCGTGGAGGAACCAGTGGTGTGACCGGGGGACGATGTAGCCGAGTTCGTCCTGGGCCAGGCCGAGCACGAACTGGTACCTGGCGTCGTCGTGCCCGGAGATCACGGGTTCCTCGGGGAATCCGGTGTCGGTCGAGGTGGCGCCGCCGTCGCACACCGGTACGTCAGCGAAACCGACCTCCAACTCGGGGAACAGCTCGCCGGGAACGGTGAGGAACATCGCCGGCCCCACCTTGACCCGCGCGATCTCCGTACGGAACTGCGTCCCCGCCCGCCCGGCGTTCACGCCCGGGCGCCGCAGGTCGGGGTCACTCCCCCACGACTCGCCGCCCACGAACGTGGGGACGTCGAAGACGCCGGCGGCGTTGAGGGCAGCGAGGGCGGTGTTGTCGGAGCCGATGTACAGCTCCCGGCTCTCCGCGTGGAGCTTCCCGAGTGGGTGGGCATTCGCCGCGTCGAGGTCGTCGGCCACCGCCTCGGCGAGGATTCGTCCGATGGCGTAGGCACGCGTCAGGTCCTCACCGTCGCCGAACTCCTCCCCGGTCTTCGGGTCGACGACCGGCACACGGAGCGGCGTCATGAGGCCACCCACACTTCCCGAGAAGTACACGGCCGTCCCGCCGTAACGCCCCTCGAGGGAAGTGCGGGTGCCGTGAGGGAAGTCGGAGGAGATGAAGCCGTTGTCGCCCCCCAGGGCCTCGGGGTGGTTCGACCAGTTCACGATGGTGCCGAGCACCTCGTCGGTCTCGGCGTCGAGGAACTGTGCGGAGTAGGCGTAGGGATCGATCACCTGGGGATCGCGCGAATCACGAACACCCACGGTGTGCTCGGTCTCGGCGAACTTGGCCGTTGCCGGCGTCCTCGCCTCCCATGCCTCCTTGACCGCGTCGAGGATCTGCGAGCGGATGAACGCCTGGTAGGCGGGGCTCTTCCCGTCGATCCCCAGCGTCTGGCCCCAGAAGCCCATGGTGTCGACACCCTCGTGGGTGTGGGTCGACGAGATGATCAGCTCGTCGACCTCCTCCGCGAGATCGGGGTAGCGGGCGGCGAGTTCGCGGCGAGCGCGCTGCACCTCGAGGTTGAAGAACCCGACCACGTCGAGCGACACGATGGCGACGGCCGAGTCGCCGTCATCGAGGACCATCGCCCGAGCCCACGTGTCGTCGAACACACCCTCGGCGCACTGGCTGCCGAACCCGGCGCCGGCCCAGAGGCCGTCCCACTTCCCGGCCGACTGGGGGTCTCCGACGATCGTGACGCCGCGCACCGTGTGCGCTCCGACGAACTGGGCGTCACCGGTGTGGTTCCAGACGTGATCCGTGTGGGTTTCGCCGGGGCCATCCTCGCTCGGGCCGTCGAAGCACCCGTCGCCGTCGAGGTCTTCGAACGGCTCGCCCCAGATCCCGGTGACGGGATTGACGGCGAAGTACGACTTCCACTCCGCGGGCGGCTCACCATTCGGGGTGATGGTGCGCGCGCCGAACCCGGCGCTGATCTGCCCGGGAGCCTTCCCGTTCTTCGCCTTCGGATCGGCCTGGGCGTCGACTCCGACCACCAACGCGCCGACCACGGCTGCCACCACGACCATGTTGCGTACCCACATCCCGATGCCCTCCCCGATGACCGACCGGCCGGCCCTGCGCACTGATGACGTCCCAGCATCCTGCCCTGCGCGGACCAACGGCGCATTTCGGGCACTGGCTCGGCGGCGTTCTGGCGCGCGGTCTGCACGCGCGATTGGCGGACGGAAGCGCCCGTGGCCGGGGGAGGGTCAGGGGTGTTGGAGAGCGGCCCCGAAGACCGCGGCCACGTCATCGCCGTAGAGCTCGGCAGCTCGCCCGCCGACCTGGACCACCGACATCAACAGTGAGATCACGATGGCCACAAGACCGTTGGCCATGGCGGTGGGGTCGACGTCGGACCGGACGTTGCCGTCACGTTGCTCGGCGCGAAGGCGGTCGGCGACCGCCTTGCGGAGTTCTTCGAGTGCGGGGATCTCGAGCACCCGATCGGTGACGTCGGGTTCGAGGCCGGCGAGGAGTCGTCGGGCCAGCGGGTGGCGCTCCACCGCGTCGAGCAGGGTGAAGATCAGCGTCTGCTGGAGCTCGCCGACGTCCGCGCTCCCGTCGAGCACACTCGGTACGCCTTCCTCGATGACGCCGGCCGCGTCCTCGTCGACGGCGGCGAAGAACAAGGTCTCCTTGTCGGCGAAGTACGCGTAGGCCGCGGTGCCGCTCAGCCCGGCGTCGCGGGCGATGTTGGCGACCGACGTCGAGCGGTAGCCGTCGCGACCGAAGCGGGCGACGGCGGCGTCGAGGATGGCCTGACGCGTCTGCTCGCCCTTCGTCGTGACCGGAACGGTGGCGGTCTCCGCAGGCATGTGACCGATGTTACAGGATTTGAGGAATTGACTCAACCACTCAAATCCTGTTACCGTCGGTAACCATGACCCAGAACACGACACAGAACACCACCCAGAAGGTCCCGACCCGACGCATCTCCTTCGAGGAGTCCCTCCAGGACGTGCCCCGGCACTTCGCCGCCGATGGCGACCTCCTCCACAGCCACCTCGCCGCCTCGTTGTCGGCGGTGTTCCCCGACGGCGAAGACTTCTTCGTCCGCTCGGTGCGGCACTTCCGCGGCGCGATCACCGACCCCGATCTCAAGCGCGAGGTCGCCGGGTTCCTCGGCCAGGAGGCCACTCACGGACGCGAGCACCGCGCCTTCAACGACCGGCTCGCCGAACTCGGCTACCCCACCAAGATCGTCGAGCGGATCACCCGCGGGGGCCTCCGGCTCCGCGAGCGGATCGCGTCGCCCAAGGGCAACCTGGCGGCGACCGCCGCGCTCGAGCACTACACCGCCACCCTCGCCGAGTTGCTGCTCTCCGATCAGGAGACCCGCGACCTCTTCGGCCACGACCAGGTCCGCAACCTCTTCCTCTGGCATGCCCTCGAGGAGTCCGAGCACAAGGCGGTCGCCTTCGACGTGTACCGGGCCGTCGGCGGGAGCGAGCGGATGCGGCGGTGGGTGATGAACGGCATCACCGTCGGCTTCCTCGTCGGCATGACCTTCCAGATGGCGATGTCGCTGCTCGGCGACCCGGCCACCTACCGGCCGCGGACGCTGTGGCGCAGCATCCGCCGCTTCCGGCGCGCGCCGTTCCTGCGCCGGGAGGTGTGGCGCACGCTGCGCGACTACAACCGCCCGGACTTCCACCCCGACGACCACGACAACACCGCCCTCGTCGAACAGTGGCGCACCGAGCTGTTCGGCGAGCACGGGTCGCTCAACGACCACCTGGCCGGCGCAAGGGGCGGACGCGCGGCATGACCAAGGAGCACCTCGACGTCCTCATCGTCGGGGCCGGCCTCTCGGGCATCGGAGCCGCCCACTACGTCCAGACCGAGTGCCCGTGGGCCGACTACGCGATCTTCGAGGCCCGCGACGCCATCGGGGGCACCTGGGACCTGTTCCGCTACCCGGGGCTGCGCTCCGACTCCGACATGTTCACCCTCGGCTACTCGTTCCGGCCCTGGGACGGCGAGAAGTCGATCGCCGACGGCGAGTCGATCCTGCGCTACATCGAGGACACGGCCGCCGAAGAGGGGATCGACCGCCACATCCGTTTCGGCCACCGCATCGTGCGGGCCGAGTGGTCGACCGACGACGCCTGCTGGCACGTCACCGCCGAGCGCACCGACACCGGCGAGACGGTCGAGCTGACCTGCGGGTTCCTGTTCTCGTGCAGCGGCTACTACCGCTACGACCACGGCCACAAGCCCGACTTCCCCGGCGCGGACCGCTTCGAGGGCACCATGGTCCACCCACAGCAGTGGCCCGAAGACCTCGATTACGCGGGGAAGCGCGTCGTCGTGATCGGGAGCGGCGCCACCGCCATCACCCTCGTCCCGGCGCTGGCCCCCGACGCCGCCCACGTCACCATGCTCCAGCGGTCGCCGAGTTACGTGCTGGCGCTGCCCGACGTCAACCCCCTCACCCGCCTGCTGCGCCGCCTGCTCCCCGCGCCACGGGCGAACCGGGCGATCCGTTGGGTCAACGCCGTGATGACCCAGCTCTTCTACCAGGTGAGCCAACGTGCCCCCGGGCTCGTGCGCCGGGTCCTGCGGGCGGGCGTGAAGCGGCGGCTCCCCCGCGGCTACGACGTCGACACCCACTTCAACCCGACGTACGACCCGTGGGACCAGCGCCTCTGTGTGGCCCCGCGAGGCGACCTGTTCGAGACGATCAGAGAAGGCCACGCGTCGGTGGTCACCGACCGCATCGACACGTTCACCGAGACGGGCCTGCGACTCGAGTCAGGTGCCGAGATCGAGGCCGACATCGTCGTCACCGCCACCGGCCTCGAGCTGTTGTTCCTCGGCGGCATCGACGTGTCAGTCGACGGTGAGCCCCTCGAGGTGGCCGACACGCTCACGTACAAGGGCATGATGCTCGAAGGCGTGCCGAACCTGGCGATGGCGGTCGGGTACACGAACGCGTCATGGACGCTCAAGGTCGACCTCACCTGCGACTACGTGTGCCGGGTCCTCAACCACATGCACGCCACGGGCCTGCGCCAGTGCGCCCCCGAGAACACCGATGCCGATGTCGCCCCCGAGCCTCTGCTGGGCCTCTCGTCGGGATACATCCAACGGGCCGCGCACCGGTTCCCCAAGCAGGGTTCGCGCGCGCCATGGCGCGTGCACCAGAGCTACCTGCGCGACTACCGCGCGCTGAAGAGGAGCGCGGTCACCGACGACGCCCTCGTGTTCTCCAATCCGGCGGCTGAGGACGCCCAACCCGTCTCGGCCAAGGTGGCCTGATGGGCCGGGCCCGCACGCTCGCCGTCGCCGGCGCGGGCATCGCCGCCGCGGCCACCGCTCTGGCCGCTCGCGAACTCGATCGCCGGTGGGCGAATGCCACCGACGACGTCGCTCCTGAGCACCGAGATCTCCCTCACGGCGAGTCGCTCACCGTGGTCACCGACGACGGAGCCGAGCTGGCGGTCACGGTGGCCGGAGAAGGGCCCGACGTGGTGCTGGCCCACTGCTGGACCGGTGCTCGGGAAGTGTGGGCTCCGGTCGCCCACCGGCTCGTCGACGCGGGCCGCCGAGTGGTCCTCTACGACCAGCGCGGGCACGGCTCGTCCGCCTGCGGGCGTGACGGGTACACGCTTGCCCGTCTGGGCGCCGACCTCGGCGCCGTCATGACCGAGGCAGACGTGACCAGCGCGGTGATCGCCGGCCACTCGATGGGCGGCATGTCGATCATGGCGCTCGCCGGCAACCAACCCGACGCGCTCACCGAGCGCGTCGACGCCGTGGTCCTCGTGGCCACCGCCGCCACGGGCCTCGGACGCGGCCGGCGCGACGGAGTCGCCGGACGGGTGGTCGCAGCCCGCGGCCTCGACCGGGTCATGCGCTCCCGCATCGGCCACGGTCTCGTCCGCGGCGCGGTCGGCCGGACCCCGCGCCGCCACCACCTCGCGCTCACCCGCGACCTCTTCGTCGCGTGTCCACCCGACGCTCGCCGGGGGCTGCTCGAAGCCATGCTGAAGATGGACCTGCGCGAGCCGCTCGCCGCGATCGGGGTTCCGACGACCGTGGTGGTGGGCACGCACGACCAACTCACGCCACCGAGCCTTGCGCGGATGCTCGCCGAAGCCATCCCGGGCGCCGAACTCGAGACCCTCGACGGCTTCGGCCACATGCTCCCCCTCGAAGCGCCCGACGAGCTGGCCACCCTCATCGCCAAGGCCGCCTGACCGGTTTCCGGTCGCTTACTGCCAGGAACGGTCGGCATTTGGCGAGTCCGTGGCAGGAAGCAACGCCAGCGGGACGGCGTGAGGCTGCCCAAAACCACCGGAGTTGGTCGGCTTTGTCCGATCTCACCCGCCCGGGTGATGTACGGCCTTTCCAGATGGGTCAGCGTGTGCTGACGTGGAGACCCTGACCGACGGGAAGATCGTGAGCGAGACGCTGCCGGTGGGCACGGTGACCCTGCTGCTCGCCGACCTCGAGGGGTCGGTGAGGCTCTGGGAACGCGACGCCGACGCAATGACCAAAGCCGTCGTCCGGCTCGACGCCCTGATCGAAGAGTACGCGGATCGCCACGATGGTGCCCGTCCGGTCGAGCAGGGTGAGGGCGACAGCTTCGTACTCGCCTTCACCCGGGCGTCCGATGCCGTGGCCTGCGCCCTCGACCTCCAACGCGCCACCGCGGGCGAGCCCTGGCCCGGCGACCTCCGACTTCACTTCCGGATGGGGATCCACACCGGTGAAGTCGAGCTCCGGGACGAGGGCAACTACGCGGGCCCGACGGTGAATCGCTGCGCCCGGCTCCGCAACCTGGCCAACGGAGGCCAGGTGCTCCTCTCCCAGGCAACCCAGGACCTGGTGGTCGAGCGTCTCCCGGACGGTGCCGGGGTCCGCGACCTCGGCTCGCACGCCCTCCGCGACATGGCCCGCCCCGAACACGTGTACCAGCTTGCCCATCCCGATCTCCGGGACGGCTTCCCTCCCCTCGACCTCGGGGAGGCACCGTCCCACAACCTCCCGATCCAGGTCACGAGCTTCGTCGGCCGGACCTCGGAGCTGGCCGAGATCGCTCGGCTGCTCGACGAGACCCGGATCCTCACCCTCGCGGGGGCAGGAGGAAGCGGCAAGACCCGCCTCGTTTTCGAAGCGGCCGAGCAGGCGTTGGCACAGCATCCCGACGGGGTCTGGTGGGTCGACCTGGCGGCGCTGAACACCCCGGACCTGGTGGCGGCGGCCCTGGCCACTGCGGTCGGAGTACAAGAGCAGCCGGGCCGGGATCTCATCACAACGCTCACCGAGAGCCTGCGGGACCGCCGGCTGCTGTTCGTGCTCGACAACTGCGAGCACCTCATCGACGCCTCGGCCGCGCTCGTGGAAGCGTTGGCGCACGGGTGTCCGAAGGTCAAGGTCGTGGCGACGAGTCGCGAGCCGTTGGGCATCGAGGGGGAAACCAGTTTCCGGGTCCCGTCGCTGTCGGTGCCCGATGAAACGGAGGGCTCTGTCGACGAGATCGGGGCGGCGGAGTCGGTGCGCCTCTTCGCCGAGCGGGCCCGGAAGGTACGTCCCAACTTCCGTTTGACTGAGGAGAACGCCACCGCGGTCAGTGAGATCTGCCGCCGCCTCGACGGGATCCCTCTCGCCATCGAGTTGGCCGCGGCGAGGGTCAGGGTACTGACCCCGGAGCAGATCGCCGCCGGCCTCTCCGACCGCTTCAAACTCCTGACCGGCGGGCCCCGTACCGCCCTGCCACGCCAGCGCACGCTCGAGGCGTCGGTGGAGTGGAGCTACGACCTGCTCTCGGAAGCCGAGCGCCTCGTGCTCACCCGCCTCTCGATATTCGCCGGAACGTTCAGCCTCGATGCCGCCGAGGCCGTGTGCGCCGATGACGCCGTTGGCACCTATGAGGTCCTCGACGTCCTGGCCGCCCTCGTCGATCGCTCGCTGGTGAACGTGGAGGAGTCGACCGGCGAGGCTCGGTATCGGTTGCTCGAAACCGTCCGCGTCTACGCCCGCCAGCGGCTGGCCGAACTCGATGACCCGGGCAGGGTCCGTGACCGACACCTCGACTTCTATGTCGGGTTGGCCGAGCAGGGACGAGTCGACCTCGCCGTCGACTTCGAAGGACACCTGCCCCTTCTGCGCCAGGAACTCGACAATCTCCGCGCCGCGATGGATTGGGCGATGGCCTCCGAACGGCCGCTGGCGGTCGTCGACATCGCCGAACCCATCTTCACGTTCTGGATCGTCCGCGGTCTCTTCACGGAAATGCACCGGCGATTGCGAGATGCGACGAACTGCGATGCCTTGAGCGCAGCCGATCGGGCCAAGGGCCTGACGACTGCTTCGATCCTCGCGCTCATGGGCGGCGACTACGTCGCCGGATTCGAGTTCGGTGACGCGGCCGTGTCCCTCGAGCCCGACCACGATGACCGGTCGACACAAGCACTGGCGTACACCTACCGAGCGTGGGGCGGATTCTGGTCGGGGACGGGGTCCGATGAGCAGATCTGGGCCGACCTCGAGCGTGCACAGGAACTGGCGGAGGTCGCCGATGACCCGGCCATCCGGGCTCGGGTGATGATGTACCGGGGGATCCTCCAACTCTTCGGCAAGTCGTTGACGTCAGGGAAAGCCATCCTCGACGAAACCCTCGCGCTCGTGACAGCCGAGGGGATCCCCTACTTCGACGTACCGATCCACACGTTCCGCAGCGGAGCGGGAGCGGCAGACGGCGCACTCGAGGACGCCCGTGGCCATGCCGAAGCGGCGATCCGCCTCGGGCGTCCCATCGGCTATCACGCCTTCGTGAGCTTGGCGCTCGCCAGTTACGGCATGATCGAAGCGCTGAGTGGAGACATGGACCAGGCCCGGAACCGGCTCCACGAGGCACGGCAGGTCGCCCGCCGGGCCGGGCTCACCGCCTTCGACAGCAGTGCCCTCATGTGGGCGGCCTTCGCCGAGCAGGTCGGCGGCGACGCGGACTCCGCGCGTTCGGTGGCCGACGAAGCCCTGTCGGCCGCACACGGCTTGTCCAGCACCTACATCGTGGCCTGGTGCGAAGCTCTGACGGGCATCGCCGCGCTCCGCGACGGCGATCTCACCCGGGCGCGTGAGCACTTGACGGCCGCACGTGAAGGCTCGACCGACCCGAGCTACCCACAGGCACGCGGGCGGGCGCTCCTCTACCTCTCCCACATCGCCCAGGCCGAGGATGACGTCACCGGTGCGTGGGAGCTTGCCCACGAAGGACTCGACGTGCTGGCTGGATGCGGAGACCGCATGGGGACGCCGGCAGCACTCGAGGCCATCGCTGCCGTCGCCGTCGGCACCGACTCGGCCGAGCGTGCGGCGCGATTCCTCGGAGCTGCCGAGCGAATACACCAGGAAACCGGACTTCCTCGGGCTCCACTCGAAGCCGCACGTCACCCCCGGATCGTCGCCGACGCCCGGGAGGCCCTGCGCGACGACGAATTCGATCGCTGCTGGTCCGAGGGCGTGGCGATGTCGGAGGAGGAAGCCGTCGCCTATGCCCGTCGCGGCCGGGGCGAGCGAGGCCGGCCGGCCTCGGGGTGGCCGAGCCTCACCCCCTCCGAACTGGAAGTCGTCCGCCATGTGGCCGAGGGGTTCAGCAACGCCGAGATCGCCGAGCGCCTGTTCGTGAGCCCCAACACGGTGAAGACCCACCTCTCGCACGTCTACACCAAGCTCGGTCTCTCCAGTCGGGCGGAGCTGGCCGCCGAGGCCGCCCGCCGCGATCCCTGAGCGTGAGCGTCGGTGGATATCACCCGCGCGGACGATGTTCCATGAGCATCCGAGCCGGATGCTGACCCCGTTGATCCAATGAGACGGAGGTACGAGTGATGGAAGCGGAGACGACGGCGACGATCGATGAAGCCAAGGTGGAAGCGTTCCTCGGCCAGGTGGTGTCCGATGGTGGGGCCGCGCTGGGCACGTTGCTCGCTCATGTCGGCGACCGCTTGGGGCTGTGGGAGGCGCTCGCAGGCCTGGGAGCCACCACTCCGAAGGCCCTCGCCGAAGCCACCGACACCAACGAGCGGATGGTGCGGGAATGGCTCAACGCCCAGGCCGCCGGCGGCTACGTGGCGTATGACGCCGAGGCCGGGACGTACACCCTGCCGACCGAGCACGCCTTCGCGCTGGTCTCCGAGCACAGCCCGGTGGGCGTCGGTGGCATCTTCCAGGTGATCGCCAGCGGCTACCGCTCCGTCGACCGGCTCGTCGACGCCATGCGCACGGGGAAGGGACTCGGCTGGGGTGACCATCACCCCGACCTCTTCGAGGGCGTGGCCCGTGGCTTCGCCCCCGTCTACCGGACGCATCTGACGACCGAGTGGATCCCGGCGCTCGATGGGGTGGAAGAACGTCTGACGGCCGGCGGCGCCCGGGTGGCCGACGTGGGCTGCGGCCACGGTGTTTCCACGCTCCAGATGGCCGAGACCTACCCCGAGATCGACATCCGCGGTTTCGACCTCCACGAACCTTCGATCGAGGCTGCCCGCACTCGAGCGGAGCAGGCCGGGCTCGGTGACCGGGTCTCGTTCGACGTGGCCTCGGCGACCGCGGTGTCGGGCAAGTACGACCTGCTGCTGTTCCTCGACTGCCTCCACGACATGGGGGATCCGCTCGGAGCGGTCCGCCGTGCCGGCGAGGTGCTCGTGCCCGACGGCACCGTCATGGTGGTGGAGCCCACCGCCGCCGACCGGCTCGAGGAGAACCTCCACCCGGTCGGACGATGGTTCTACGCCGCCTCGACGATCGTCTGCACGCCGTGTTCGCTCGCCGACGACGGGGCCGCCCTCGGCGCCCAAGCCGGTGAAGCCCGGCTCCGGGCGATCTTCCACGCGGCCGGCTTCTCGCAGTTCCGACGCGCCGCTGAGTCCCCCTTCAACACCGTCTACGAGGCCCGGCGGTCATGACGACCGCGCCCGCGACCCGATGGTTCAGCCGTGACGGCGTGAGGCTGGCGTACGACGCGCTGGGCGACCGCGACGCGCCGGCCATCGTGCTGCTCCACGCCGGCTCCGATGACCGCCACGCGTGGGATCGGGTCTCCGAGACGCTGGTCGAACGCTTCCACGTGGTCCGGGTGGACCTCCGGGGCCACGGCGAGTCCGATCGGACGCCCGGTTCGTACACGATCCCCGACGTCGGCGACGACGTGGCGGCGCTGTGCGACGAGCTGGGCCTGGCCCCGGCCGTTCTCGTCGGCCACTCCCTCGGAGCGGTCACGGTGGCGTACCTCGCCGCCGCCCGACCCGACCTCACCGCGGGAGCGTTCCTCGAGGACCCGCCGATGTTCATCTTCGAGCCCGAGGCGTGGGAGGCGTCGGTGTTCTCGAAGCTGTTCCCGGTCCTCCAGGCCGGGATCCGCGAGGCTCAGGCCACCGACGACCCCGAGGCCACCCTCCGTCAGTTCATGGCTGCGATGCCCTCGGCACGGGGCGACGGCACCATGGCCGACGCCCTCGGGCCCGAGGGAACCGCCCACCAGGCCCGTGCCTGGGCGCGGTTCGACACCTCGGTACTCGACATCGCCCTCGACCTGACGGCGTGGGGCGACCACGACCCGGACTCGCCCATCGAGTGCCCGGTCACGGTCGTGCGGGCCGATCCGAGCCTCGGCCCGGCGTTCTTCCCCGAACACGAGGCGCGGTTCCGCCGGGCCGCCCCGAAGGCCGAGTTCGTGGTCGCCGAGGGCTTCACGCACGTCATCCATCCCGTCGATCCGGCGTGGTTCACCGCTCAGCTCCACAGCTTCCTCTCACGTGTCGGTGAGGTCCCCCAACAGCGTGAAGCGACGGCGGTCGTCGAGCAGGATGAGCGACCCGTCAGGACAGAGGGGCATCGATGAGCCGGTCGTTCGGAGACATGGGAGCCGATCTGTGGCGCCGCGGATTCCTGCGCCACTGGCGTCGCGAGGTCGCCCTCGTCCTGCCCGGCTCCGAGAAGAGGGTGGTGGAGCGTACGGGGGAGTCGGCCCGAGAGCGCTTCCAGACCCGTCGGCACACGGTCCCCGACCGCCAGGGGCTGGCGATCGTCGCGACCTGCTCGTTGATCCTGGCGGCGTACGAGACCCTGGTTTCGGAGCAGGTCGAGCGGGCGGTCGCCTACGAGGCCGTCCGTCGGACGTTTCTCGCCACGTTCCGCACGCCGATGAGGCTCATGACACGGGTCCTCCTGGCGATGTCGCGCGACCCGGTCCGATCGCTGTCCGAGGGATCGTTCCTGCGCCGGGTACGGCAGGCCTTCGGCCGGACGATGGGCTTCGACCAGATCGACGAGCGCGATCGCGTGACGCTGGTCGTGACCGGGTGCGCCTTCCATCGGTTCTTCGTCGAAGAGGGTCAGCCGCTCCTGACCCGGATCGTCTGCGAGTCGGACCGATCGTGGATGGACGCGGCGAACGCGTCGCGTCGGCCCATCAGGATGGAGCGACCCCGGACGATCTCCACCGGCGGCGGGCAGTGCGAGTTCGTGCAGGTCCGATCGTCCGAGGGGGCGGCCAACGCCGACGACGTCGTCCTCACACTCCGGTCGGAGGTCGTCGAGACCCTCCGCGAAACCGACGACGCCTGAGCGACCCGGTCAGTTCCGCGGTCGCCGGTAGATCGGGAACACCACCGGGGCACCCTTCATCAGCACCACCTCGTCGAGGACTTCGAAGCCGAGGCGGTGGTAGAAGGCGAGGTTCTGCCGGTTCGACGAGTAGGTCCACACGGGGAGGCCCTGCTCGTCGCAGCGGTCGAGCACGGGACGGAGCAGCGCCGCGCCGATGCCCTCCCCCTGGCGCTCGGGTCGCGTGCCCACGAGGTCGAGGTACCAGTGCGGCTCGTCGGGGTGCATCCGCTCGGCGCGGGTGAGGAACTTCACCGCCACGGGGAGACGGAGCGGCGTCCGGAGCAGCGCCCGGAGGAACGGGAGGCTCTCGCGGGTCGACATCTCCCACTGGTCGGGCGGCGACCAGATGGCCGCGGCCGCCCCGTCGGCCGCTACATAGGCCTCGCGGCGGTCGGGGACGAGACGGGTCGCCGCGTCGGCGAACGCCCCGATGCCGATTCCCCGCTTGGCCGGCCGGGGCTCGATGAACGACACCACCGGGTCGTCCTGGAATGCCGCCCGCATGATGTCGGCGACCTCGCGGGACCCGTCGGGTCCGACCTGCTTGATCTCGGATGTCGGCGTCCCTACCGGCTGTTCCATAGCTGCGCTCCTCAGATAGTCCGCACGATCGTTCTATCTTAATTTCGCACGCCCGTGCTATCTTTGTCAACAGGGTTCGACAGGAGGGTGGGAGTGCGATGAGCGACACGCGGGTGACCCGGCGCCGCTCTGACGGCGAGGCGACGCACGAGCTGATCCTCGAGACCGCGATGAACATCGCCTCTATTGAAGGTCTCAAGAGCCTGACCATCGGCCGGCTCGCCGATGAGGTCGGTCTCTCGAAGAGCGGCCTCTACGCGCACTTCGGATCCAAGGAGCAGCTCCAACTCGAGACCGTGGAAGCCGCCGGCGAGGTGTGGCAGCGCGAGGTTCTCCTACCCGGGCTCGACGGCACCGCCGCACTCGATCGTCTCCGGGGCGTTCCGGAGGCGTTCTTCTCCTACGTGGAGCGGGCCGTCTTTCCCGGGGGCTGCCTCTTCGCCGCCCTGCTCGCCGAGTTCGACGCCGAGCCGGGCCCGATCCACGACGCCATCGAAACCGGCATGCATGGCTACCTCCAGCTCCTCGAGAACCTCACCGGCGAGGCCCGGAACGACGGCGACCTCCGCGACGACGTCGACCCGGCTCAGGTCGCCTTCGAGATCGAAGGGGCGCTCCACTTCGCCAACTACATGTACGTGCTCACCGGCGACCGTGGGATGCTCGACCGGGGCCGCAAGATCGTGGCGGACATCCTGGAACGAGCGCGTCCGGAGAGCTGAGACCCGCGTGACTTTCATGCCGCCGAAGCGTTGTCGTCGTGTCCGATTCGCGCAGATGTAACACCGCTTCGGTGGCGTGAAACGCGAGCAGCGCCCGGGCCGAGGCCCGGGCGCTGTCGCCAACCAGGGAGGACCTGGGGCTAGATGTCGTAGTAGAGGTAGAACTCGTACGGGTGCGGGCGGAGGCGGATGGCGTCGACCTCGGTCTCCCGCTTGTACTCGATCCACGTCTCGATCACGTCGGGGGTGAACACCCCGCCGGTGAGCAGGAACTCGTGGTCGTCCTCGAGGGCGTGAAGGCTCTCGTCGAGCGACGCCGGCACCTGCGGGACCTGGGCCAGCTCCTCGGGAGGCAGGTCGTAGAGGTCCTTGTCCATCGGGTCGGGCGGCTCGATGCGGTTCTGGATCCCGTCGAGGCCTGCCATCAACATCGCCGAGAAGGCGAGGTAGGGGTTGCACGACGGGTCGGGGCAGCGGAACTCGATCCGCTTGGCCTTGGGGCTCTGCGAGTACAGCGGGATCCGCACGGCGGCCGACCGGTTGCGCTGCGAGTAGAGCAGGTTCACCGGTGCCTCGTAGCCGGGCACCAGCCGCTTGTACGAGTTGGTGGTGGGAGCGGCGAACGCCAGCACCGCCGCCGCGTGCTTGAGGAGCCCGCCCGTGTACCAGCGGGCCATGTCGGAGAGCCCGGCGTAGCCCTTCTCGTCGAAGAACAGGGGCTCGCCGCCCTTCCAGATCGACTGGTGCGTGTGCATCCCCGAGCCGTTGTCCTCAAAGATCGGCTTGGGCATGAAGGTGACGGTCTTTCCGGCCTGGGCGGCCACGTTCTTCACCACGTACTTGTAGAGCATGACCTTGTCGGCCATGCGCAGCATCTCATCGAAGCGCATGTCGATCTCGGCCTGACCGGCGGTGCCGACCTCGTGGTGGTGCACCTCGATCTCGATGCCCACCTGCTCGAGGACCGCGGTCATCTCGGACCGCAGGTCCTGGTAGTGGTCCATCGGCGGCACGGGGAAGTACCCCTCCTTGTGGCGGGGCTTGTGGCCGAGGTTGGGCGACCCGTCGATCTCGGTCGCCTCGCCCGAGCGCCAGATGCCCTCCTCGGACTCCACGTGGTGCCCGGCGGAGTGGGGGCGATAGTGGAACTGCACTTGGTCGAAGATGAAGAACTCGGCCTCGGGGCCGAAGAAGGCAGTGTCGCCGATCCCGGTGCTCGTCAGGTAGTCGACCGCCTTCTTGGCGATGGTGCGGGGGTCGCGGGTGTAGGCCTCACCGGTCACCGGGTCGCGCACGAAGCAGTTGAGGTTGAGGGTCTTGCGGGCCATGAACGGATCGATGACCGCCGTGTTGGGGTCGGGGAGCAGGAGCATGTCGGACTCCTGGATCTCCTGGAATCCCCGGATCGACGATCCGTCGAACCCGAAGCCCTCCTCGAAGGCCTCCTCGGAGAGCTCGTGGATGGGCAGCGAGAAGTGCTGGTGCAACCCGGGCAGGTCGACGAAGCGGAGGTCGACGAACTCGGCCCCCTCTTCCTGTGCCAGCTGTAGAACGTCGGCGGGAGTGCGTTCCTCCACAACAACCTCCATCGAAATGGTCAAGACCGGCGCAGCCTAGGTCGCGGCCGGATTGGACGCAGCTTGCCCCGCGGCCATTACCCGGCCGTTGCCCGAGTATGAACACTCTGTTAACGCAGGCACGGCGCCCGACTGGGCCCGCGACGCCATGGTGACGTGCCCCGGCCGGCCTGCGACAATCTGGGTCATGGAACGTCAGGCCGACTACGTCATGCGCACCGTCGAGGAACGGGGGGTGCGCTTCATCCGCCTCTGGTTCACCGACGTACAGGGCTTCCTCAAGAGCTTCGCCATCACTCCCGCCGAGCTGGAGACGGCGCTCGAGGAGGGCATGACCTTCGACGGCTCGGCCATCGAGGGCTACACGCGGGTGCAGGAAGCCGACATGCTCGCCCACCCCGACCCCAACACCTTCGAGCTGCTCCCCTGGAAGGGCGAGGACGCCCCGGTGGCCCGCATGTTCTGCGACATCCGTCTGCCCACCGGTGAGGCGTTCGACGGTGACCCCCGGTACGTGCTGAAGCGGAACCTCGAGAAGGCCCGCGAGAAGGGCTTCACCTTCTTCGCCGGCCCCGAGATGGAGTTCTTCTACCTGAAGAGCGCCGCCGAACCCGAGCCGCTCGACCACTCCGGCTACTTCGACCTCACCCCGGCCGACATGGCCTCGGAGCTGCGCCGCCGGACCATCCTCACCCTCGAGCAGATGGGGATCCCGGTCGAGTATTCCCACCACGAGAACGGGCCCAGCCAGCAGGAGATCGACCTCCGCTACACCGACGCCCTCTCCATGGCCGACAACATCATGACGTTCCGACTGGTGGTGCGCGAGGTGGCCCAGGAGTTCGGTCGCCACGCCACGTTCATGCCGAAGCCGCTCAACGGGACGTTCGCATCGGGGATGCACACCCACCTGTCGCTCTTCGAGGGCGACGTGAACGCCTTCCACGACGCCGGCGATCCCCACGGCCTCTCGAAGGTCGGGCGGGGCTTCGTCGCCGGGCTCATTCACCACGCCCGCGAGATCACCGCCGTCACCAACCAGTGGATCAACTCCTACAAGCGCCTGGTCGTGGGCTACGAGGCCCCCGTCTACGTGTGCTGGGCCCGCAACAACCGCTCGGCACTCGTGCGGGTACCGATCCCCAAGAAGGGCAAGGAGGAGTCGACCCGCATCGAGTACCGGGCCCCCGACCCCGCCGCCAACCCCTATCTGGCCTTCTCGGTGATGCTCGCCGCCGGGCTCAAGGGCGTCGAGGAGGGCTACGACCTCCCCGACGAGGCCACCAACAACATCTACGAGATGACGAGCATGGAGCGGCTCGCCGCCGGCATCGACGCCCTCCCCGAGAGCCTCGCCGAGGCGATCAACGTGATGGAGGGCTCCGAGCTGGTGGCCGAGGCCCTCGGTGAGCACCTCTTCGAGTACTTCATCCGCAACAAGCGGGGCGAGTGGGACGAATACAAGGCGTATGTGACTCCCTTCGAGCTCGAGCACTACCTCGAGGTCATGTAAGGGGATGGAGCAGCCGTTCATGGACCCGCTGTGCGTCTTCCCCGACCCACCGCCACCACTCCTGGCGCAGACGCTCGATCTGGCCGACTACCCGTGGAAGGCGGTCGACAACGCGTCAGTCGCCGCCCAGCACGAGCCGCCCGACGGCTGGGCGGGCGCGGTGGTTTCGGCAGAGGAAGACCCCGAGGGTGCGTTCTCGCTGTGCCGGTCGCTGCGCAAGCGCGACAACCCGGTGGAGCCAATCCTGGTGCTGGTGAGCGGGGCGCAGCTCCCCGACCTCGAGATGCGCGAAGACCTCTTCGACGACTTCGCCCTCAGCCCGTTCCACCCCCAGGAGGTCGAGTCCCGGCTCCGCCACCTCTTCTACCGGACCGGCCAGGGCGTACGGCCCGAGGTGGTCGAGTACGGGGCGCTGATGCTCAACCTCGAGACGTATCAGGCGGTGGTCTCCGGAAAGCCCCTCGACCTCACCTACATGGAGTACGAGCTACTGAAGTTCTTCGCCACCCACCCGGGCAAGGTCTTCACCCGCGAGACGCTGCTCTCACGGGTGTGGGGCTACGAGTACTACGGGGGTGCCCGCACCGTCGACGTCCACGTGCGGCGCCTCCGGGCCAAGCTCGGCGAGGAACACGCCAAGCTCATCCAGACCGTCCGCTCGGTCGGCTACCGCTTCGGCAAGTCCCGCTGGCAGCCCGCGTCCGACCGGGGTTGAGGGTCGGCCACTACCAGGCCTGGTGCTTGACCCAGTCGGAGTCCTCGTGGCGGGTCTCGGCGTCGTCGGTGCCGGAGAACCCGAACACCGCGCTCCAGATCGCCCCGCCGGCGAACAGCGCCACGGGGCCGATGATCACGAGCACCAGGACGACGAGCGCGGCTCCGATCCAGTCCATGGCCCGAAACCCTAACTGCCCGCGGGCTTGTAGGCCCACACCTCGATCTCGACCCTGAGGTCCATGGGGAGCCGGGCCGCCTGCACGGTGCTGCGCGCGGGCTTGTGACCAGCCATCTCGTCCTCGAAGACGGCGTTCATGGCCTCGAACTCCTCCAGGTCGAAGAGGAACACCGTCGTCTTGGCCACGTCGGTGATGTCGGCGCCGCAGTCGGCGAGGATCGTCTTGATGTTGGCGAAGGTCTGCCGGGTCTGGTTCTCGATCCCGTCGACCAACGTCTTGGTCGCCGGGTCAACCCCACCCTGACCCGAGACACAGATCCAGTCGCCGGCCCGCACCGCGGGTGCGTAGGGACCCGCGGTGGGCGGGGCGTTCGGCGTGTCGATGGGCTCGATCGGCATCTCGGGGCTCCTCCTGGCGAACGGGTGTGTGAGCATTTGATGGGGTCATGACCCCATCAAATGCTCACACACCCTGGGGTCGATCAGCGGGCGACGGGGAACGATTCTGGGCGCTGGGCGGTGGCGCGAGCCAATGCGTTCCAGGTGGCGGCGGCCACGGCGGCGAAAGTGGCGTCGCCGGCGCCGACGAGCGGGGGTCCCTCCGGATCGACGATCTCGACCTCGATCGGCGGGGTGTCCTGGGCCCGGATCACGCCGAAGCTGCGGATGGTGAGGTCGAGCACGTCTCCGGTCTCGGGGTCGACGGCGATGCCCTCGGAGAGCACCCAGCCGAGACCCATGTGCGCCCCGCCGATCACGTAGGAACGCAGCACGGTCTCGTCGAGCGGGTCGCCGGCCGAAACCCTCGCGTGCACCCGGGCGACACGGCCGGCGGCGTCGACCTCGACGCGCGCGCCGGCCCGGGCCCCGCCGGGGGCGAGCACGGAAGTGTCGAGCAGGACCGCGGCGCCCGCTCCGTCGACGAGCTGCGAACGGTCGGCGCCGGCCTCGTCCAGGGCGCCCTCGACGAGGAGCACCTGCTCGGCCCATCCGGACCCCCGGATCTCGTCGGACACCGGCAGACCGGGCAGCTCGACACTCGTGGCGAACACCTCCACACCGAGCGCATAGGGCCAGGTGAAGTCGCGGCCGAACGCCTCCCCTGGTGCCACGACCCGGCCGTCGATACGCACGGTCGACCCGTCGAACACGGCGGATGCCGACACCGGCGGGCGCTTGGGGCCCAGCCGCACGACGTCCTCACGCGACAGGACGACCCGCACGGCGCGGCCGTGCTCGTCGGCGAGACGGCGGGCGACGTCGGGGGCGATGGACGAGGCCTTGCCCCCGAACGCGCCGCCGTTGGCCAGCGGGGTTGCCGGCTCACCGCCCGGCTCGCACCACGACGCGTCAGGCTCGAGGTAGGCGGGCTCGACCCACCCGGTGGCGAGGCGCACGCCGGCGTCGGGACGATCGGGCAACGCGAGGGGCGGAGGCAGGTCGGCAGGAGCGTTGCGGCCCTGCACCTTCCCCGCCCGTTCACGGGCTTCGAGGAGTGACTCCCCCACGGACCACCCACCATCGGCACCCGGCACGGCCACCAGCGCGTCCCGAGGGGCAGTGTCGTCGGCGAAAGCACCGGCGCCGAGGGGCACGTCCGGTGAGACCTTCTGGGCCACGCCGCCCTCCATCTCGGCCCGCCGGGCGGCGGCGTCGAGGTCCCGGTCGGCGACCGCGTCAGGCGGTGCGCCGTCCCACCCGGCCGCCTCCACGATGGTCTGCCACCCGGTGCAGCGGCAGAGATGGGCCGCGAGCACCCGGTCGAGGGGCGCCGGACCCCGGCCCACCAGGCGCATGACGATCCCGGGGGTGCAGAAGCCGCACTGCGACCCGCCGGTGGCACAGAAGGCGGCGCCCCAGTGGTCGGCCTGATCGGGCTCCAGTCCCTCGACGGTGGTGATGGAGCGGCCGGCGACTCGCACGGCCGGGGTCACACAGGCCACCCGGGGCTTGCCGTCGACCAGCACGGTGCAGCACCCGCATTGACCCTGCGGGGCACAGCCGTCCTTCACCGAGATCAGGCCAAGACGCTCGCGCAACACCGAGAGCAGCGATTTGCCGGGCGCCAGGTCGACCGAAACGTCGGATCCGTTGACTTCGAGCGCCACCCGATCTGTTTCTCCGGCCACGGCGCGGCAGGATAGGGCCATGACTGATGAATCCCGTTCTCTCCGAGACCTGCTCGCGCGCCCGGCCAGCCGCCGGGCCTTCCTCGCCGGCTCCGGCCTGGCCATCGCCGCCGCCTGCTCGAACGGCGACGACGACTCGGGCGACGCGGGAGGCAACGGCGACATGAACGCCGATCCGGGCGGCGACGGACAACCGGCGGTGCAGGCGGCGCTCGCCACCCAGGACCTCTTCGCCGGCGGCGGGGACCAGCGCTTCGCCTTCGGAGTCCTCCGCCGGAGCGAGGAGAACACCTACTCGCTCGTCACCGGCGACGCCGTGCAGATCGCGTTCTCCCCTCCCGAGGGATCGCCCGCCGACCCCCAGACCGCCGAGTTCCACGGCGCGGGACTCCCCCCTGACAAGGGCGTCTACGTGGCCCGGGTGTCGCCCGACGTACCCGGATTCTGGGAGGCGACGATCACGCTCGACGGCGAGAGCGGCACCCTCCCCTTCGAGGTGCTCGCAGAACCGCGGGTTCCCGTTACCGGCGACGAAGCAATCGCCGTCACCACGCCCACGGTCGACGACGATCAGGGCGTCTTCGAGCTGTGCACCCGCGAGCCCGACTGCTCGTTCCACGATGTGCCGCTCGACGCCGCCCTCGAGGCGGCAGGACCCGTGGTGATCATGTTCTCGACGCCACGGTTCTGCGTCAGTCAGGTGTGCGGGCCGGTCCTCGACGTGTTGATCGAAGAGTCGGGAGACTTCCCCGACACGACGTTCATCCACAGCGAGATCTGGGCCAACGACGAGACCACCGAACCGGTCGACGCGGTGGCCGAGTGGGGCCTCCAGACCGAGCCCTGGCTGTTCGGGATCAAGCCCGACGGGACGATCGCGGCCCGTCTCGACGGCGCGTTCGACCAGACGGAAGTGCGCTCGCTGATCGAGGCAACGGTCGCTTAGCCGGAAGCTACGAGAAGGACTGGCCGCAGCCGCAGGAGCGGCTCGTGTTGGGGTTGTTGATGGTGAACCCCGACTCCATGAGGCTGTCTTTGTAGTCGAGCGTGGCGCCCTCGAGGTGCGGGGCGCTCGCCGGGTCGACCACGACCTTCACGCCGTCGAAGTCGGCCTTCAGGTCGTCGTCGGCGATGTCGGAGTCGAAGAACATTTCGTACTGGAACCCCGAGCAGCCACCCGGGCGCACGGCGACCCGCAGGGCGAGGTCGGGCTGACCCTCGGCCTCGATGAGGTGCTTCACCTTCTCCGACGCGATGTCGGTGAGGCTGATCACGCCCTTGGGCTGGGTGGAGCTGCGCAGGCCTACGAGTTGGTCTGCCATGGGTTCTTCGTGCTCCTTCGTGGGTTGCGTTCTTACGCGTTCTCGGTCTCGGCTTCAGGATAACCAACAGTCACCGAAACGGTGCACGGGTCACGATCGTACAACGCACCGAAGCGGTCGATGCTTCCCTCGTCGCCGACGACCCCCTCGATGATGCCGCGATGGAGGCTGCACACCAACTCGGGATAGGCCTCGGCGAGTTCCTTGAACGGGCAGTGCTGGAACGCCACATCCAGGCACGGCCCCTGCTGGGCCGAGGCCGGCTCGAAGCCCAGGCGGTCGAGCTCGGCGCGCACCCGCTTGGCGCATTCGCGGCTCGGGGTGCGCCGACGAGCCTCTTCACCCCAGGTGCGCCCGGCGGCGACCGCCTCGTCGCGGCCCACACCGCTGGCCTCGGCGAGCGTGGCGAGCAGGGCAGCGAGCAGCGTGTGGCTGGGCGGGTCGAGTCCGGCGGACGGGGCTCCCGGAGCGATCGAGTAACGGTGCTCGGGCCTTCCGACGGTGCCCCGGTGGACCGGCTCCACCTCGACCAGCTCGACCTCGCGCATCTGCTCGAGGTGCGGGCGCACCGTGTTGGGGTGCAGGTCGAGGGCGTCGGCCAGCTCGCGCACCGACAACGGCTGGGTGCTTTCTGCCAGCTCCTGGAAGATGGCGTACCTCGTCGGGTCGCCCAGCGCCTTGTGCACGGCATGTCGGTCCATGGGTGTGCTTTGACCGTAGCCTGCGGGACCGCATATTTTCAAGGTGGTGACCGTGTTTATTCTGGTGGTATGAACCAAGACGCCTCACACCCGACCGAGGGCCTCCCCTCGGAAGACCTGTCCTCGGAGGACCTGCCCTCAGACGGCCTGCCCTCCGAAGACGATGTCCGCGAGATCATGCGCGGGGTCGTCGACCCCG
>CAZTOV010000016.1:0-2782 GCA_964615175.1 uncultured Burkholderiales bacterium | reverse complement strand
GGCCTGCCCTCCGAAGACGATGTCCGCGAGATCATGCGCGGGGTCGTCGACCCCGAGCTGCACGGCGACGTGGTCGACCTCGGCATGTACCGGGGCGCCGACGTGGCCGACGACGGCACCGTCACGGTGCGCATCGCCCTCACGATCTCGTCGTGCCCGCTGCGCGGCGAGATCCAGGACGAGGTCGTCTCGAAGGTGCGGGGCCTCACCGGCGTCACCGACGTGTTGGTCGACTACACCGAGATGGACTCCGAGGAGCGCTCGGAGCTGATGCAGAAGGTGCGGTGGCGGGCCCGCGAGGACGCCCCCGACACCGAGGTGCCGATCAACACCCGGATCATCGCCGTGGCCTCGGGCAAGGGCGGGGTGGGCAAGTCGTCGATCACCGTCAACCTCGCCGTGGCCATGGCCCAGCGCGGCCTCACCGTGGGGCTCCTCGACGCCGACATCTGGGGCTTCTCGGTGCCGCGCATGGTGGGGGTCAACGAGCGTCTCGGCGCCGGCGAGGACGGGAAGATCGCACCCAACGAGCTGCCGGTGGAGGGCCCGGGCGACGGCGGACCGGGCCTGCTCAAGGTCGTCTCGACCGGCTTCCTCGTCGAGAACGAGGAGTCAGCACTCATGTGGCGGGGGCTCATGCTGTCGAAGGCCCTCGAGCAGTTCCTCGTCGATGTGCGCTGGGGCTCGATGGATTACCTGCTCATCGACATGCCGCCCGGCACCGGCGACGTGCAGATGGCGCTGAGCCGCCTCCTCCCCCGCACGGAGGTGATGGTGGTGACGACGCCCAACCTCGCCGCCCAGCGGGTGGCGGCCCGGGTGGCCGACATGTCGCGCCGCTCCTACCTCAAGGTGCTCGGGGTCGTGGAGAACATGACCGCCTTCGAGTGCGACCACGGTGAGGCGTACCGCCTGTTCGGTGAGGGCGGCGGCGCCTCGCTCGCCGACGACCTCGGCGTGCCGCTGCTGGGCCAGGTCCCACTCGATCCCGCGCTCTCGGCCGGGGCCGACGCCGGTAAGCCGCTGGTGATGACCTCGCCGGAGACCCCGGCGGCGTCCACCATTTCGTCGGTGGCCGGACAGATCGTCGACGACCTGCTCCCGCCCCTCGACATGGCCGGGTGCACCGTGCACCTCGTCGAGGCCGCCGAAGCGACCGGCACCCCCACCGAGACCGCCATCGCCGACCCCACGGCGCGCTGACCCGGGTCTCAGTCGCGTTAGCGCGACGGGTTCGCGCTAACGCGACTGAGACACGGGAGGGATCTCGAGGAAGGCCACCTGCGACATCGAGGTGGCGAGCAACGAGCCGTCCTCCGACCAGAGGTTGCAGGTGCCCGACGCCAGGCCGCCGTGCGCCACCTGAACGTGGGTCTCGTACCAGAGCCAGTCGGTGGAGCGCTCGGTGCGGTGGAAGTGGAGCAGCAGGTCGAGGGTCGTCCCCCGGAAGGGCCGGTCGGGGTCGCCGGGCCCCGGTCGCCTCATCAGCGTGCCCGCTCGGAGGAACGCCGCCGGCACCTGGGTGTCGGCCGGGACGCAGTACCGGGCCGCCTCGACCCACGCGTCGTCATAGGCGACGCCCTCGCCGTAGCGGATCCATCCGGTGAGGGCCTGTTTGCCGTCGGCACTGACGATCCCGGTGTCGTCGCGGTCGGGCGGCACCAGGTACTCGTAGTGCTCGATGTGGTGGCCCTCGGGCAGGTCATTGCCAGGTTCGCTGCGGATCAGCTCGCCCAGCGTCACGAGCCCGTCGCGATCGACCGGCGATGGTTTCCGCTCGGGCTCGTATTCGAGTCCCGGGGCGCCTTCGATGCCCGTCACGACGGCGAGCACGCCGACCTTGCCCCGCTGTCCGATGCGCACCTCGATGGTCTCGGTACGTCGGCCCCGGCGCACGACCTCGACCTCGACATCGAGCGGCTCGGCCAGCGAGAGAGGCCGGAGGAACTGGGCCGAGAGCGACGCCGGCCGCTCCTTCTCCGACTCGAGGCCGGCGGCCCGCAGCGCCACCGCGCAGGTCCAGCCCCCGTAGGGAACACCCGGTGCGCCCTCCCACCCGTAGGGCACCTTCATCTCGTAGGACCCGTCGGCGCCGTCGGGGCGGGTCTCCGACTCGAGGTCGACGGGCGGGTGGAGTTCGCGGTTCATCAGTCGGCGATCCTGAGAGCGACGGCGGGGCGGATGCGGGCGGCAGCGCGGGTCGGCGCCGCGGTAGCGAGCAGGGAAGCGATGAGTGTCCCCACCACGATGATGGCCAGCGCGCCCCAGGGGATGATGAAACGGGCTGACTCACCGAAGGCGTCCGTGTTGCTCATCACGTTGAAGGCGGTGACCAGCGCCAGGCCCACGCCGATCAAGGTCCCCTCGAGCGCCACGAAGGCGGCCTCGAGCAGGAAGCTGCGCCGGACGGTGCGGGCCTGGAAGCCGAGCGAGCGGAGCACGCCGATCTCGCGGCGGCGCTCCCGCACGGCCCGCACCATCACCACGCCCAGCCCGGCGATCCCCACGAGCAGCCCGAAGCCGAGGTACCCCCGGAAGAGCTGGAAGAACTGGTTCTGCACGGCGATGAAGTCGGAGAGCAGTTGGCGGATGGGGTCCGCCTCGGCGCCCTGCTCGATGAAGCGGCCGGCGATGACCGCGGAGACGGTCTCGGGATCGGCGCCATCCTCGACGGCGACGTAGGCGCGGTTGAACGTGGCGCGCTCGCCGAAGAGGTCACGCATGCCGTCGATGCCGTAGAGACCGCCGTTGAAGAGGAAGTCGTCGGCCGCCTTGGCCGCGA